>NZ_JBHVEU010000022.1:0-37031 GCF_042802075.1 Kitasatospora sp. NPDC057518 | reverse complement strand
CCGGAGGGTTCCGGCGGGGCCCGGGGCGGCTGCCCGTGCGCTACTTGCAGGTGATCAGCAGCCCGAGCACCGCGGAGCAGCTGCGGGTGGCCCGGCTGGTGGCGGGCGACGGGTCGGCGGGCGCCCCGGCGGTGCGCGCCACGGTGACGTCCCAGCTGCGGAGCAGGGTGAGCAGGCCGACGCCGACCGAGAAGTGCCGGGTGGTGCTCGCGCCCTTGGCCAGCGGCGCGGTCAGCGCGCAGTTCAGCTTCCCGGCGGCGACGGTGCAGTCACCGGAGGTCGTGGTCAGCCCGGCGGGCAGGTCGGCGGCGACGGTGGCCGTGGTCACCGGGTCGGGGCCCTGGCCGGTGAGGGTGACGGTGTAGTCGACCCGGCTGGAGAGCAGCCCGGTGACCGGGGTCGCGGTGAGCGCGACGCCCAGGTGGGCGGCGGGGGCGGTGTAGGTGAAGCGGTCGGCGGCGACGGCCGCGCTGGTGCCGCCGGGCCCGGTGACCCGCACGTCCACGGCTCCGGCGACGGTGGTGGCGGGGGCGGTCGCGGTGCAGCTGGTCTTCGTGCAGCTGAACGAGGTGGCGGCGCCGGCCGCGCCGAAGGTCACGGCGGTGGCGCCGGCCAGGTCGGTGCCGGTGATGGTCACCGCGGTGCCGCCCGTCCCGGAGCCGCCGTTCGGGCTGATCGCGGTCACGTCCGGCACCGGCAGCGGGAAGGTCACCACGTCGACGGCGCTGCCGGTGAAGTCGGCGAGGTAGCCGTGCCGCCCGTCGGCGGTCAGGGCCAGGCTGTACGGGCTGGCGCCCACCGGGACGGTCGCGGTGACCGTCCGGCTCGCGGTGTCCACCACGCTCAGGGTGTTGTCGGCGTAGTTGGAGACGTAGGCCGCCGTGCCGTCCGGGGAGACGGTCACCGCGTAGGGGCCGGAGCCGACGGCGACGGTGCCGAGGACCGTACCGGCCGCGGTGTCGATCACGGCGGCGGTGCCGTCGTCTCCGTCGGCGGTCCACAGCCGGGTGCCGTCCGGGCTGAGCGCGAGGCCGAAGACGCCGTGGCCGACCGGGACGGTGCCGCTCACCGTGCCGCTCGCGGTGTCGACCACGGTGACGGCCTTGGCGCCGGACGCGGCGACGTACAGCCGGGTGCCGTCCGGGGAGACGGCCAGGCCGTGCGGCTCGGCGCCGACCGGCACGGTCGCGGTCACGGTGTCGGACGACGTGTCCAGCACGCTGACGGTGTTGGCGGCGGCGTTGCTCACGTAGGCGCGGGAGCCGTTCGGCGCGAGGGCGAGGCCCCAGGGCTGGGCGCCGACCGGGACGGTCGCGGTGACGGCGTCGGTCGCGGTGTCCACGACGCTGACGGTGTTGTCCAGGTGGTGGGTCAGGTAGGCCCGGTGCCCGTCGGGCGACACGGCCACGGCGTACGAGCCGGACCCGGCGGTGAAGCCGCCGGACACGGTGTTGCTCGCGGTGTCGAGCACGCTGACGGCGCCGCTGCTCTGGCTGGTCACATAGGCGTGGCCGCCGTCCGGCGTCAGCGCGACGCCCGCCGGGTACGGCGCCACCGCCAGGTGCGCGGCGACGGCCGGCGGCGGTGTGACGGCCTCGGCGGTCGCGGGCAGCGACAGCAGTGCGGCCGTGGTCGCGGATATCGCGGCCACGGCCGTCCGGGTACGACGGGGTGTGCGGGGTGTTCTCACGGGTCTCTCCAACTGCTCGGCACGGACGAACGTGTGGTGGTGCTGTGGTGGGTTCGGAGCCGGGGGAAGCGTAGAAGCCGCCCTGACTTTCCGTCAGGGAGTGACTACTAATGTCGCCAAATGTTCAGATCCGATCGCCGCGCGAGGGTGCGCGGACCCGCCACGGCCCCGACCGGGCCGAGGGCTCCGGATCGACGTGACCGGGGTCTCGATCGACGTCGTGCAGAAAATTGGAGTTGCGGAGTCGTATTCGATAGCGTTCCGAACGTGAGGCTGACCAAGAGCACCGACATCGCCCTGCGGATCGCCATGCGACTGGCCGTCCTGGGCGAGGGCGACAACCCGACCACCCGCGAGGTGGCCGCGTCGGTCGGCGTGCCGTACACCCACGCGGCGAAGGTGGTCAGCCGACTGCAGCACCTGGGGGTGGTGGAGGCCCGGCGCGGTCGCGGCGGCGGGCTGATGCTCACCTTCGCCGGGCGGACCGGTTCGCTCGGACTGCTGCTGCGGGAGCTGGAAGGGGTCGGCGACGTGGTCGGCTGCGAGGACGACCCGCCCTGCCCGCTGCGGGCCGCGTGCCGCCTGCGCGGAGCACTGCGGGGCGCCCAGGAGGCGTTCTTCGCCGCGCTCGACCACCTCTCCATCGACGACCTGGTGGCCTCCCCCACCGGGCCGGTCCTGCTCAGCCTCGCCGCGAGACCCGCCGACACCGCCTGACCCACCGGCGTCACCGGCACCGCCGGATCCACCGAGACTGCCGGACCCACCGAAACCGCCGGACCCACCGGCCGATCGGCCCACCGGGGCCACGCGCCTCTTTCACAGCCTTTAATGCGAATCTCAGATACCAGTTAGGAGCCCGACTGATGCTGTCCGCGAAGTCCACCGAGGTCATCGAGGCCACCCTGCCCGTCGTGGGCGCCGCCATCGGCGACATCACCCCGCGCTTCTACGACCGGCTGTTCGCCGCGCACCCGGAGCTGCTGCGCGACCTCTTCAACCGGGGCAACCAGGCCAACGGCACCCAGCGCGAGGCGCTGGCCGGCTCGATAGCCGCCTTCGCCACCGCCCTGATCGCCGACCCGGACCAGCGGCCGGACGCGATGCTCGCCCGCATCGCCCACAAGCACGTCTCGGTCGGCATCGACAGCAGCCAGTACAAGATCGTCCACGAGCACCTGTTCGCCGCCATCGTGGAGGTGCTCGGCGAGGCCGTCACCCCCGAGGTCGCCGCCGCCTGGGACGAGGTCTACTGGCTGATGGCCAACGCGCTGATCGCCGTCGAGGACCGGCTGCGCGCCGAGGCCGCCGCCGGCGGCGACCCGGCCGACCTGTGGCGCCCCTACACCGTGATCGCCCGCCACCAGGAGACCGAGGCCGTCACCAGCTACCTGGTCCGCCCCGCCGACGGCCGCCCCGTCCCGGCCTTCCGCCCCGGCCAGTACGTCTCGGTGCGCACCGAACTGGCCGACGGCGCCCGGCAGATCCGCCAGTACAGCCTCTCCGGCGGCGCCGACGGCGCCCTGCGCTTCAGCGTCAAGCGCGAGGACGGCGGCGAGGTCTCCGGCCACCTGCACGACCACCTGAAGGCCGGCGACCCCGTCGAACTGGCGCCCCCGCTGGGCGACATCGCCCTGGCCGACGGCGACGGCCCGGTGCTGCTCGCCTCCGCCGGCATCGGCAACACCCCGATGACCGCCATGCTCGACCACCTCGCCACCACCGGCTCCACCCGGCGGATCGTCTCCGTCCACGGCGACTGCGACCAGCTGAGCCACGCCTTCCGGGCCGAACTGGCACGGCTCACCGCCGACCTGCCGAACGCGGACTCGCACGTCTTCTACGAGCGGCCGCTCGGCGAGTGGCCGGCCGAGCGCACCGGCCTGGTGGACCTCTCCACCGTCGAGGTCCCGGCCGGCACCACCGCCTACCTCTGCGGGCCGCTCCCCTTCCTGCGCGCCGTCCGCGAGCAGCTGCTGACCGCGGGCGTCCCGGCGGCGGACATCCACTACGAGGTGTTCGGGCCGGACCTCTGGCTCGGCGCCTGAGGCCGTGAGGCCGTGAGTCCCGGGGGCTGACGTCCCCGGCCGAGGTCGCACGGCCGAAGTCCCACCGCGGCACCGGTCCGCTCGGTACGATCACGAGCGGTCCGGTGCCGATCGGCTTCCGGCGTCCGGCGGTTCGACCGTCCGGCGGTTCGGGCGTCCGGCGGTTCGGGCGTCCGGCGGGGGTCCGGTTCGGCAGAAGGGAGCCCGGATGCGGGTCGCGCTGTTCGCCACCTGCGTCAACGACGCGCTGTTCCCCGCCACCGCGGTGGCCACCGTCCGGCTGCTGGAACGGCTCGGCGTGACGGTGGACTTCCCCGCCGGGCAGACCTGCTGCGGGCAGCCGCAGTACAACACCGGCTACCGCAGGGGCTGCGAGCCGCTGGTCCGGCGGACCGCGAAGGCCTTCGCCGGGTACGACCACGTGGTGACGCCCTCGGGCTCCTGCGTGGCGATGGTCCGGGACAACTACCCCCGGATCGGTGCCAGGGCGGCGACCGAGGGCCGGGGCACCGAACTCGCCGACCTGGCCACCGACCTGGTGCCCCGGGTGGTCGAGCTGACCGAGTTCCTGACCGACGTGCTCGGCGTCGAGGACGTCGGCGCGTACTTCCCGCACACCGTCACCTACCACCCCTCCTGCCACGGCCTGCGCCTGCTCGGCCTCGGCGGGCGCCCGCGCCGGCTGCTGGGCGCCGTCGAGGGCCTGGAGCTGGTCGAGCTGCCCGGGGCCGAGGAGTGCTGCGGCTTCGGCGGCACCTTCGCGGTCAAGAACGCGGCGGTCTCGGCGGCCATGGCCGAGGACAAGATCGCCAACGCGCTCGGCACCGGTGCCCGCGTACTCTGCGGCGCCGACAACTCCTGCCTGCTGCACCTCGGCGGCACCCTGCGCCGCCGGGGCGCGCCGCTGCGGCCGCTGCACCTGGCGGAGATCCTGGCCAGCACCGAGGAGCACCCCTGGAGGCCCGTGTGAGCGGTACGTTCCTCGGCATGCCCGCCTTCCCGCAGGCCGCCGCCAAGGCCGTACGGGACGAGCGGCTGCGCGCCAACCTGCGGCACGCCACCCGCACCATCCGCGACAAGCGGGCCCGGGCGGTCGCCGAACTCGCCGACTGGGACCGGCTGCGCGCCGCCGGGAAGGCGATCAAGGACCACACGCTGCGCCACCTCGACCGCTACCTGGTGCAGTTGGAGGAGTCCGTCACGGCGGCCGGCGGCACCGTGCACTGGGCCGCCGACGCCGAGGAGGCCAACCGGATCGTCGCCGGACTGGTCAAGGCCACCGGGCGGACCGAGGTCGTCAAGGTCAAGTCGATGGCCACCCAGGAGATCGAGCTCAACGAGGCGCTGGCGGCCGAGGGGATCACCGCCTACGAGACCGATCTCGCCGAGCTGATCGTGCAGTTGGGCGACGACCGGCCCTCGCACATCCTGGTGCCGGCGATCCACCGCAACCGGGCGGAGATCCGGCAGGTCTTCGCGGACCGGATGGCCTCCTGGGGCCGCCCGGCGCCCAGGGGCCTCACCGACTCGCCCGCCGAACTCGCCGAGGCCGCCCGGCTGCACCTGCGGGAGAAGTTCCTGCGCGCCGAAGTCGCCGTCTCCGGCGCCAACTTCATGGTCGCCGAGACCGGCACCCTGGTGGTGGTCGAGTCCGAGGGCAACGGCCGGATGTGCCTCACCCTGCCGCGCACGCTGATCTCGGTGGTCGGGATCGAGAAGGTCGTGCCGACCTGGCGGGACCTGGAGGTCTTCCTCCAGCTGCTCCCCCGCTCCTCCACCGCCGAGCGGATGAACCCGTACACCTCGCTCTGGACCGGGACGACGGAGGGCGACGGCCCGTCCGAGTTCCACCTGGTGCTGCTGGACAACGGCCGTACCACCGCGCTGGCCGACCAGGTCGGCCGCCAGGCGCTGCGCTGCATCCGCTGCTCGGCCTGCCTCAACGTCTGCCCGGTGTACGAGCGGGCCGGCGGGCACGCCTACGGCTCGGTCTACCCGGGGCCGATCGGCGCCATCCTGACGCCCCAACTGCGCGGCACTGCAAGCCCGGTGGACGCCTCGCTGCCGTACGCCTCCTCGCTCTGCGGGGCCTGCTACGAGGTCTGCCCGGTGGCGATCGACATCCCCGAGGTGCTGGTGCACCTGCGCGAGCGGGTCGCCGAGCAGGGCGGGCACCCGCTGGAGCGGGCCGCGATGGCCGCCGCCGGGTTCGTGCTGGACCACCCGGCGGCGCTCGCCGCCGCCGAGCGGCTGGCCGGGCGCACCCGGTCGCTGCACCCGCGCCGGCTGCCCGGGCCGGGGCGGGCCTGGACCGACACCCGGGACCTGCCGGAGGTGCCGGCCGAACCGTTCCGCGACTGGTGGCGGAGGAACCGCGCATGACCGCATCCGACCGGCCCGAACGGACCTCGAACTCCCGCGAGTTGGTGCTCGGCCGGATCCGGGCCGCGCTCGGCGACGCCGCCGGGGTGGCCGAACAGCCGCTGCCCCGCGACTACCTGACCGCGCACGTGCCGATGGACGACCCGGCGGCCGTGCTCGACCTGCTGCACCGCAACCTGGCCGACTACCGGGCCCTGGTGCACCGCTGCCACGAGGACGAACTGCCGCGGCGGATCGCCGGGTTGCTGGTCGAGCGGGGCAGCCGGACGGTCGTGGTGCCGGCCGGGCTGCCGGCCGACTGGCTCACCGCGGCCGAGGCCGAGGGGGTCGAACTCCTCCCGGACGACGGGACGCTGACCGCCGCCCGGCTGGACGCCGTGGACAGCGTGGTGACCGGCTGCGCGCTGGCCGTCGCCGAGACCGGGACGATCGTGCTGGACGCCGGACCGGGCCAGGGGCGACGGCTGCTCTCGCTCGTCCCCGACCACCACGTCTGCGTGGTGCGGGCCCCGGAGCAGGTCGTCGCCTCGGTGCCGCTCGCGCTGCCCCGGCTCGATCCGGTACGGCCGCAGACCTGGATCTCGGGGCCGTCCGCCACCAGCGACATCGAGCTGGACCGGGTGGAGGGGGTGCACGGGCCGCGCACCCTGGAGGTGCTGCTGGTCACCGCGGCGCCGGAGCCGGACGACGCCCGGCACGGCATCCGGGGCGGCACCGGGGGCGGCACCGTCACTCCGGCCTGAGCTCCAGGGTGCAGCACTTCGCCCCGCCGCCGCCCTTCAGCAGCTCCGAGACGTCCACCGGGACGGGCTGGTAGCCGTGCTCGGTCAGCCGGCCGGCCAGGTTCTTGGCGGCCTCCGGCAGCAGCACCCGGCGGCCGTCCGAGACCGCGTTGAGCCCGAACACCTCGGCGTCGGCCCGGTCGGCGAGGATCGCGTCCGGGTAGAGCGCGCGTAGCACCGAACGGCTGTCGGCGTCGAAGGCCTCCGGGTAGTACATGACGTGGTCGTCGGCGAGCACCGCCAGCGCGGTGTCCAGGTGGTAGAAGCGCGGGTCGACCAGGGTCAGGCTGACCACCGGGACGCCGAACAGCTCCCCGGCCTCGGCGTGCGCGGCGCGCGAGGTGCGGAAGCCCGTCCCGGCGAGCACCCGGCGGCCCACCACCAGATGGTCGCCCTCGCCCTCGTTGACGTGCCCGGCCCGGCGCACCTCGCGGTAGCCGCGCTCGCGGAACCAGGCCAGGTAGGCCTCCGACTCGGCGGCCCGCTCCGGGTAGCGGAAGGTGGCGACCAGGGCGCGGCCGTCCAGGACGGTGGCGCCGTTGGCGGCGTACACCATGTCGGGCAGGCCGGGCACCGGGTCGATCAGCTCGACGGTGTGGCCGAGCCGGCGGTACGTCCAGTAGAGCCGCTCCCACTGGCGCAGGGCGAGCGCGGTGTCGGTGGGCTGGGCGGGGTCCATCCACGGGTTGATCGCGTAGTCCACGGTGAAGTGCGTCGGCCGGCACATCAGGTAGCGCCGAGGCCGGGCGTGGCGCTCCGGGGTCTGCGTGAGCATGGCTCAACCATCCTTGGATCGCGGGGAGTTCATCGCACGGAGTTCGGGGTTCACGGGGCCGAACACCTTCGTTCCCAAGGCGGCTGCCCCGACGGAACCGTTCGCACACCCGGGTGGGCGCTCCCGGCGGTCGCACGCCCCCGCGCACCCGGCGCAGGCACCGGCGCACCGACCCTCCGGCGCCGACCGGCGGACCGCGCCACCGGCTACCGGCTACCGGCCAGCGGCAGGCCGTCCCGTACCGGCGGGCCGCCGGCTACCAGCGGACCGCGCCGAAGTCCACGGGCCTCGGCCGCAGCTCCCGGCACCGCTCGGCCAGCGACCGCAGCCGGCGGTCCGCCTCCTCGGCGGGCATCCGGCGCCGGTCGCCGTGGCCGGGCAGCAGCCACTCGAAGCGCAGCACGCCGAGGCCGCGCCGCAGCGAGGCGGCGAGCTCCTCGATCGAGTACCAGGTGACCGACTCCGCCACCTCGATGTCCCCGGTGGTGCGGGACCAGTACAGGCTGTCCCCGCTGAAGCAGTACCGCTCGTCCACGAGGAAGAGCACGCTGCCCCGGGTGTGGCCGGGGAACGGGTGGGCGACCAGGCCGGGCGAGACCTCCGTCGGCGCGGTGCCGCGCAGCACCCGGTCGGCGTCGGGGGCGGCCGCCAGATCGCCCTCGTGGATCCAGAGCCGGGCGCCGAACCGGTCGGCGTACGCCCGTCCGTGCGCGGCGTGGTCGCGGTGCGTGAGCAGGACGTCGGTGACCGGGCCGAGCGCGGCGTACCGGGCGGCCAGGGCCTCGCTGTAGCGCGGCGTGTCGACCATCACCCAGCCGGTGGGACGGCGGCAGAGGTAGGAGTTGGCGCCCGCGGTCTGCCGGGAGTTGTGGCCGAGCAGCAGCAGGTCGTCGGCGAGGGCCAGCGGGAACGGGTCCCCGGCCCGGTCCAGCGGCCCGGTGCCCCGGCGGATGGAACGGGTCGGGCAGGCGTGGGCGGCGGCGAGCAGCTGCCGGCGCTCGGCCGCGTCGCGCGGCTGGCGGACCAGCACCGAGCGACCCGCGTGCTCGCGGACCAGGTCGGGCGCGAGCTGCCGGGCGACGTCGCAGTTGGTGCACCGGTCGTCGATGGACCAGTTCTCGGACGGGTCGGGGCGCGGGTCGGTGGTCATGGGTGCCTTCCCCCGGGAGGACGGCGGCCGGACCGGCCGCTCCCTTCGAGCATCCGCCGGGCCGGCCGGAAAGCGGAAGGGAGCGCGGATCTTGTGCTTTCCGGGGGCCGGCTCTCTGCGGGCGGGAGGGGCCCACGGGGGCACGTGGTCCATCTCACGTGCCGCCGGAGTCACCTACGGTGGCGTAGGTCACTTGATTGGGTGAACTATCTCTTTCATGCCGAATCTCCAGGAGACCCTTGACCTCGATTCGTATGCCGCCATCGGCGACAGCTTCACCGAGGGTCTGAACGACCCCGGCGTCGACGGCAGGTTCGCCGGCTGGGCCGACCGCCTCGCCGGGATCCTCGCCGACGGGCGCCCGCCGGGCGCCTTCCGCTACGCCAACCTCGCGGTGCGCGGCCGGCTGCTGGACCAGATCACCGCCGAGCAGGTGCCGCAGGTCCAGCGCCTCCAGCCCGACCTGGTCACCTTCTGCGCGGGCGGCAACGACATCCTCCGACCGGGCGCCGACCCGGACGAGGTGGCCGAGCGCTTCGAGGCCGCCGTCGTCCAACTCACCGAAAGCGCCGGGACGGTGCTGATCTGCACCGGCTTCGACACCAAGGACGTGCCGCTGCTGAAGCACCTGCGCGGCAAGATCGCCACCTACAACGGGCACATGCGCGCCGTCGCCGACCGCAACGGCTGCAAGGTGGCCGACCTGTGGTCGCTGCGCGCGGTGCAGGACCGCCGCGCGTGGAGCGAGGACCGCCTGCACCTGTCCCCCGAGGGGCACCAGCGGGTCGCCCTGCTGGCCGCCCGCTCGCTGGGCCTGCGCACCGCGCAGGACCCGGAGGCCCCGTGGCCGGACGCCCAGGCGCTCACCCCCGCGGACCAGCGGCGGGAGAACATCCAGTGGGCCCGCGAGTACCTGCTGCCCTGGGTCGGCCGGCGCCTGCGCGGCGAGTCCTCGGGCGACCACGTCGAGCCCAAGCGGCCGGACCTGCTCCCGCTCTGACGGTCCGTCAGGTCGCTCGCCCGGCCCGGTCGGCCGCGTTCAGACGGCTCCGCCGGGTGCCGCGACCCGGGAGGTCCGCAGCACCCGGTGGAGCACCCCGGCGCAGCCCGCGCCGACCAGGTACCAGAGCAGGTCCGGCGGGTTGAAGGTCGAGCCCAGCACCAGCCGGGCCAGGGTGCTGTGCCGCCCCCAGGCGTCCGGCAGTCCGGTCAGCTGGAACAGCTCCACGGCCCAGCTGAGCGCGGCGGCCACGGCGGCGGCCCGGCCGGGGCGCAGCCTCGGCGCGGCCAGCACGAGCAGGGCGTACAGGAGGACGGTGTAGAGCGCGTCCCCGGCGCACTTGGCGAAGTCCCCGCCGAACACGGCCCGCACCCCCAGCCCGGCCGCCACGGTCAGCACGGCCGCCGACGCGGCCGCCAGGCGCGTGCGCCGAAGCGCCCGGGAACCGCTCCCCCCGAGATCGTTCACCCGCCCCACGCTACCCCGCACCCCACGGGCTCCGCCCCGGCCCCGCGCCTCCCCTCATCCCACGAGCCCGGTCCCGACGCCGAGCCCGCCCGCGCCCCACGCACGCCCCGCCGCCCCCGCACCACCCCCGCGACCCGCAAGCGGACCCTCTCCTCCCGGAACCACCGCGCCACCCCGTACGTCACTCCCCCCGATGAAACGTCCGCGCAGGTCGTGGGCGGGGCGAGGACCGGAAGGGACGGGCGGGGACAGTGGCGCACGTGGGTGGGGCCGAGGCGGCCGGGTCGGGGTCGGCGGCGGGGCGGGACGAGCGGACCCGGCGCGGGTTCGCGGTGGCCGGGTTCGCCCCGGCGCAGGACGGGCGGGCGCGGGAGCGCGGCAAGGAGCTGCGGACCCGGGTGCCCCGGGAGCGGCACGCGGAGTTCGCGCCCGCACCCGACCGGCCGACGGCCGTGACCGCGCTGGAGGCCTCCAACGCCGGCCGAATAGCCCGGCTGGTGCCGATCCGGGTCGGCCGGATGGCCGCCGGCCCGTTCGCGTTCCTGCGCGGCTCGGCCGGGCTGATGGCCGCCGACCTCGCGGGCACCCCGGTGACCGGGGTGGGCGCGCAGCTCTGCGGGGACGCGCACGCCGCGAACTTCGGCCTGTACGGCGACGCGCGCGGCCAGATCGTGCTGGACATCAACGACTTCGACGAGACCGTCCCCGGCCCCTGGGAGTGGGACCTCAAGCGGCTCGCCGCCAGCCTGGTGCTGGCCGCCCGGGAGGCCGGGGCGAGCGAGACCACCGCGCGCGAGGCCGCCCAGCACGTGGCGGGCTCCTACCGCCGGACGGTGCGCACGCTCGCCAAGCTGCCCGGGCTGGACGCCTGGAACGCGATCGCGGACGAGCAGCTGGTCTCCTTCGCCGAGGCGCACGACCTCGCCGAGGTGCTGCGCAAGGTCGGCGCGAAGGCGCTCGGCAACACCAGCGCCCGGTTCGCCGCCCGCAGCACCGCCCGTACCGCGGACGGCGGTTGGCGGTTCACGGCCGCTCCCCCGGTGCTCACCGAGGTGACCGACGCGACCGCCCGCGCCGTCGCGCACGCGCTCGGCCCGTACGTCGAGACGGTTCCGGCCGAGGTCCGCACCCTGCTGTCCCGCTACCGGGTGCAGGACGTGGCGTTCCGGGTGGTGGGCACCGGCAGCGTCGGCACCCGCTCGTACGTGGTGCTGCTCACCGACCACCGGGACCAGCCGCTGGTGCTGCAGGTGAAGGAGGCCCGCCCGTCCGCGCTGCTGCCGTACCTGCCGGCCGGGCCGCGGCCCGCGGCGGACGGGCACGAGGGCCGCCGGGTGGTGCTCGGCCAGAAGCACATGCAGGTGGTCAGCGACACCCTGCTGGGCTGGACCACGGTCGACGGACTCCCGTACCAGGTACGGCAGTTCCGCAACCGCAAGGGCAGCGTCGACCCGGCGGCGCTGCTGCCGGGCCAACTGGACGACTACGCCCGGATCACCGGCGCCCTGCTGGCCCGGGCGCACTCGCACACCGCCGACCCCGGCCTGCTGGCCGGGTACTGCGGCAAGAGCGAGGCGCTGGACGAGGCCGTCGCCGCCTTCGCGGTGGCCTACGCCGACCGCACCGAGGCCGACCACGCCGACCTGCTGACGGCGGTGCGCAACGGGCGGCTGCCCGTCGAGCACGGCGTCTGACCGACCCGGCGTCCGCCTCATCCGACGGCAGCGGCCCGGCAGCTCAGCGGGCCAGGAACGGCGCCACCGCGGCGACGAACCCGGCGGGCCGGGCACCGTGCACCAGGTGCCCGGCCTCGACGGTGACCAGGCGGCAGTCCGGGATCAGCCGGGCGAGTTCGGCGATCCGCTCCTGCGGGACGTGGCTGGCCGGGCCGCCGGCGACGGCCAGGGTGCGGGCGGTGATCCCGGCCAGCCCCTCCCGCCAGGCCGGGTCCGGGTCGTCGAGCTGGGCCTTGACCGCCCGGACCGCCGCCCAGTCGAAGTGCACGTCCGGGTCCGGGTCCTCGGGCGGCGCGCTCGCCGGGCGCGGGTACAGCGCGGGGATCTCCTCCAGGACCAGCCGGTCGATCCGCTCCGGCGCGGCCTGGGCGAGCAGGCAGGCGACGGCGCCGCCCATCGAGTGGCCGACCAGGTCGACGCGGGCGAGCCCGAGGGCGTCGAGGAAGGCCAGCACGTCGTCCCGCATCGCCTCCAGCGCGTAGGCGGCGGTGCGGGCGCTGTCGCCGTGGCCGCGCAGGTCGAGCGCGTACACGTGGTGGCCGGGGGCGAGGTCGGGCAGGACGGTGTCCCAGTCGGCGGCCCGCTCGCCGAGGGCGTGCAGCAGCACCAGCGGCGGGCCGCCGGGCCGTCCGCTCTCGCGGTAGGCGAGCGTCACCTCGGGCAGGTCCACGGTCCGGGTCCGTACGTCGGTCATGCCCGCCACGGTACGCGCCGACCACCGCCTAGCGGACCGGTGTTCGCCCTCGGCTCATCGCGACCGGTCCGCCGTCGCGCTGCTCGCGGGCTGTGGCGCGGCCGGCGAACACCGAAGCCAGGACGGCGAGTCCGGCCACCGCGGCGCACACCACGCTCGCCGTCAGGTAGGCGGAGCGGTGCCCGCCGCCGCCGACGGTCTCCCGCAGGTAGACCCCGGACAGGGCCGAGACCGCGACGGCCGCCGCGATCCGCTGGGCCATCTGCAGGATCGCCCCGCTCACCCCGGCCGCCTCGGCGGGCGCGTGGCGCAGCACGTAGGCCTGGTTGGTGGAGCCCATCAGGCCGACCGAGGCGCCGCCGAGCAGTTGCAGCAGGGCCAGCAGCCAGGGCAGCACGGCGGCGGGCGCCCAGTGCGCGAGCAGTCCGCTGAGCAGCATGGCGAGCGCGGAGCCGACCATTCCGACGGTGACGGTGCGTCGGCCGTAGCGCTGGACGACCCGCCAGGCGAGCGCGGAGGCCACGCCCATGGCCACGGCGGAGGGCAGCGCGACCAGCGCGGCGCCCATCGGGGAGAGGCCGAGGCCGTCCTGGAGGAACATGGTCAGGACCAGCGAGGCGGCGAGCGAGGAGCCGAACTGGGCCATCGCGGTGGCCGTTCCGAGCGCGTACGGCGCGGAGCGGGTGAGGGCCGGGTGGATCAGCGGGTGGCCGCCGGACCGGGCGTAGCGCCGCTGCCACCAGGCGAGCGCGCCGAGCAGCAGCAGGGCGGCGGCCGCGAAGGCGAGCCAGCCGGTCCAGCCGGGCGGCCGGACGAAGGGCAGCATCAGGGCCAGGGTGAGCGCCCCGACCAGCAGCAGGCCGAGGACGTCGAGGTCGGCGTTCCGGGCGCTGGGGCGGGGCTTCGGCAGGTGGCGGGCCGCCAGGGCGACGGTGGCCAGGCCGAAGGGGACGTTGAGCAGGAAGGTCAGCCGCCAGCCGTGCTCGGGGCCGGCCAGGGCCAGCACCGCGCCGCCGATCGGCGGGCCGAGCGTGAAGGCGAGGCCGCCGGTGACGGCGTACATGCCGAGGGCGCGGGCCCGCAGCTGGCCGTCGAAGACGTCCTGGAGGGTGCCGATCATCTGGGAGTTGACCAGGCCGGCGCCCACGCCCTGGAGCAGCCGGGCGGCGATCAGCACCCCGGGCTCGGTGGCGGTCGCGGAGACCAGGCTGACCAGGGTGAACAGGGCGAGGCCGGTGACGAAGAACCACTTGCGGCCCCTGACGTCGCCCAGCCGCCCGCCGGGGATCAGCGCGAGGCCGAAGGCGAGCGAGTAGCCGGCCACGATCCACTGGAGATCGGCGGGCCCGGCGTGCAGGGTCTCGCGCAGGGCGGGGATGGAGGTGTTGAGGACGGACTGGTCGAGCAGCGTGGTGAAGCCGCCCGCGACGCAGACCAGCAGGACCCGGCGCCCGGCGGCGTCGAAGCGCTCCTTGGGTCCCCCGGGCTTCCCGGGTTCCTGGGGCGCCCCGCCGTTCCCGGGGCTCTCCTCGGGCTCCTTCGCTATCGGCCCGGTGGCGGCGCTCACGGCTCGACCACCACCAGCGCGTACCGGGCCTCGCCCGGGCCGAGGCTGCGGAAGCGGCTGGTGCTGCCGACGTAGCGCAGGCAGTCGCCGGGGCCGAGCGGCTGCGGCTCACCGTCCACGGTCAGCTCCAGGTTCCCCTCCAGCAGCCAGAGGTGGTGCTCCCGGCCGGGCGTGCAGGCGCGGTCGTAGGCGATGTCCGCGCCGGCCGGCAGCCGGCCCTCGATGATCTCCGCGCGCAGCGAGCCGTGCGGCGGCGAGACCGACCGGCGGACGAACCCCGTCGTCCCGTCCCGCCACACCTGCTGCTCCCCGGCCCGCACCAGCCGGGCCGGACCGGACTCCACCTCGGCGAGCAGCCGGGACATGGTCCGCCCGTACACGGCGCAGAGCCGCCCGAGCAGCGCGGCCGTCGGACTGACCTCCGCCCGCTCCACCCGGGACAGCGTCGACCGGCTGACGTCCGCCAGCCGTGCCAACTCCTCCAAGGTCCACCCGCGTTCCAGCCTCAGCTCGGCGAGTCGTTGTGCCAGCCGCTCGTCGGCGGCCGCGTCGATTCCCATATTCGCGATGCTATCCCGGATATGAGATCCACTCACCGGGGTCGGACCCGGGGCCCCGGGTCGTCGGAAGCCTTCGGGCGGCAGCCCCGCCCCGGCGCACGCGGCGCCCCGAGCCGGGGCGAGGTGCGTGCGGACGCCGGGGCGGGGCGAGGTGCGCGCGGACACCGGGCAGGGCGAGGTGCACGCGGACGCCGGGCGGGGTGCCCGCCCGGCCGTCGGGCGGCGGCTTGACGGGACCTCGGCTTCCAGGAGGGGCGCTGATCATATGATGTGCGGCGAATCGTGGCCGGTCGGCGGCCCGTAAGGCGAGGGGGACCAGCGTGTTCGGCATCATCAGACCGTGTAGGCATCGATTGTCCGAGCGCCTGCAGACCTCCTGGATGGCCCACCTGTGCGGGCTCTGCCTCGCGCTGCGGGACGACCACGGACAGCTCGCCCGGACGGCGACCAACTACGACGGTCTGATCATCTCCGTCCTGGTCGAGGCCCAGGCCGCCAGGGAGGACTCCTCCTGGCGCCGCACCGCCGGACCGTGCCCGCTGCGCGGCATGCGCACCGCCTCCGTCGCCAAGGGCGAGGGCGCCCGGCTCGCCGCCGCCGTCTCGCTGGCGCTCGCCTCGGTCAAGATCCGCGACCACGTCGAGGACCGCGACGGCGTCTTCGCCCGCCGCCCGGTCGCCGCCGGAGCCCGTGCCGTCACCCGGCGCTGGGACCGGCAGAGCGCGGGCAGCGCCTCGGCCGTCGGCTTCGACACCGCCGTACTGCTCGACGCCGCCTCCCGGCAGGGCGAGTTGGAGCGCTCGCTGCGCCCCGGCGGCTCCGTCCTGCTGGTCACCGAGCCCACCGAGACCGCCACCTCGGCCGCCTTCGCGCACACCGCCGTGATCGCCGGGCGCCCCGGCAACGCCGCCCCGCTCGCCGAGGCCGGGCGGCTGTTCGGCCGGCTCGCCCACCTCCTCGACGCCGCCGAGGACCAGGCCGCCGACGCGGCCTCGGGCGCCTGGAACCCGCTGACCGCCACCGGCACCGACCGCGCCGAGGCCGAACGGCTCTGCCGCGACGCCGTCCACGGCATCCGGCTCGCGCTGCGCGAGGTCGACCTGACCGACCGCACCCTCGTACACGTCCTGCTCGGACACGAGACCGACCGCGCGGTGGAGCGGGTCTTCGGGCGCGCCCGGCACACGGCGAGCTGCCGCCGCCCGGACACCGCGGGCACCGCCGTGGGCACCACCACGGGCGAGCACCCGCACCAGGCGCCGCCGCAGCAGACGCCCCCGGGCCAGGCGCCGATCCCGCCGTGGGTGCCGCAGGGCCCGGGCTTCACCCCGCCCGGCCAGAAGCCGCCGAACCCCCGCAACCTGCTCGCCGGGTGCGCGATGTGGGCCCTGATGGCCTGCACCTGCCAGCTGCTCTGCTGCGACCACGAGGACCCGTTCAGCCGCGAGCGCCGCGAGGGCTTCTGCCAGCGCCACGACTGCTGCGACTGCGGCGATCCCGGCTGCGGCGACTGCTGCAACTGCTGTGACGGGGACTGCTGCGACGGGTGCGACTGCTGCGACGGCTGCTGCTGCGACTGCGGCTGCAGCTGACCGGTCAGCCCGCCGGCTCCGCGCCGGCCCTCCCGTCCTGACCGGACCGGCCGTCCTGACCGCCCTGACCGCCCTGAGCGGACCGACCGGCCGCCATCGGCCCGGGGTGCCCCCGCAGCACCCCGGGCCGGTCCGCGCTCCGGTCCTGCCCGGCCTCGCCCCGCCGCCAGAGCGGCAGGACCTCGACCGGCGGGACCGCCACCGGCAGCACCGCCACCGGGCCCGGCTCGGCGCACTCAGGCATCGCGCCGCGCCGTCTTCCGGTCCACCGCCAGCGAGTCCTCCAGCCGCGCCAGCAGCTGCCGGAACCGCTCGGTGTCCTGCTCCGTCATCCGCCCCTCGGGCAACGCCCCCGGCCGCTCGGCCGTTCTCTCGTCCATGCACCCGAGGCTAGGCGGTGTCGATCAATGGGCGATAAACGCGCGTTCGAGCGAAAAGCACTCGCCCGGTGCGGTTCGGCCCGGAACGCTCGCATCCGACGACGCCCCACCAGCACCACCCGGTACCACCGGGTACCGCAACTCACCTGCTCCACAGCCCCGGTGACGGCCGCGGGCCGGACGGTCGGCATCCGCGCCGGGGCCGCCGGCTACCGGGCCGGTGCCGCGTCCAGCAGCAGCCGGGCGGCCTCCCTGGCGTCGGCGGCGGCCGTCGGATCCCCGTGGACGGCCGCGCTGGTGATCGCCCCCTCGGCCAGCAGGGTCAGGTGGACGGCGGTGGCGGGCGGGGCTCCGGCGGCCTCGACCAGACCCGCGAGGTAGCCGCCGAACTCCTCCTTGTGGTGCCGGGCGGCGGCCACCACCGCGGGGCTGACGGCACCGAGTTCGCCGAGTGAGTTGACGAAGGCGCAGCCCCGGAAGCCGGGTTCGGCGAACCACCGGCCGAGCCAGTCGAAGACCGCGAGCAGCTGCTCCCTCGGGGAGCCTCCGGTGCGTGAGACGTACACGGCGAGGTTCGCCCGCCAGCGGCCGTCGCGGCGCAGCAGGTAGGCCTCGACGAGCTCGCCCTTGGACGGGAAGTGCTGGTACAGGCGGCGCATGGTCACGCCGGAGGCGGCCCGGACGGCGTCCATGCCGACCGACTGGACGCCCTGCCCGTAGAACAGCTCCTCGGCCGCGTCGAGGATCCGGGTCCGCGGGTCTTCCTGCTCCATCTGCCGTGCCCTTTGCGTGAGAACGATGATTCTCCTACTGTAGCCACAACAGTGAGAACGATCGTTCTCACCGACGGAACGCCCATTCCGAGGAGCATCCATGCCCGAGACCGGCACCGAGCAGCGCCCGCCCCTGCCCCCGTTCACCGAGGAGACCGCCCACCAGAAGGTCCGGGCCGCCGAGGACGCCTGGAACACCCGCGACCCCCGACGGGTCGCCCTCGCCTACACACCGGACAGCCGCTGGCGCAACCGCTCCGAGTTCCTCACCGGCCGCGACCGGATCGCCGACTTCCTCACCCGCAAGTGGCAGCGCGAGCTGGACTACCGCCTGATCAAGGAGCTCTGGGCGTACGGCGGGGACCGCATCGCGGTCCGCTTCGCCTACGAATGGCACGACGGCGACGGCCACTGGTACCGCTCCTACGGCAACGAGAACTGGGAGTTCGACCGGAACGGCCTGATGGCCGAGCGGCACGCCTCGATCAACGACCTGCCGATCACCGCCGCGGAGCGGCTGTTCCACTGGCCGCTCGGCCGCCGCCCCGACGACCACCCGGGCCTCACCGACCTCGGCCTCTGAACCGGCACCCCGCGCGGGCCACGGCGCGCGCCCGTCCTGTTCCACGGCTGTGACACGGCCCGCATCCGCCGCTGACCCCGCCCCGCGAAGCTCCTCGTCGAGGTCGAAGTCGACTTCGGCACCGTCGTCCGCGACCTGGCCTGGCTCCCCGACGGCAGGACCATCGCGGTCCGCACCCCGGACGGCATCAGCACCCTGCCCGCCGACGGCTCGGCCGCGCCGACCCAGGTGTCCACCGTCAAGGACCTTCCCTCCTACCGGCCCTGATTCCGGCTCAGGCGGCGCGGCGGCCACCGGTACAGAACCGGGACGCCGTTACCGGAACCTGATCGTTTCGACGGCCGGCCGAGACCCGATCCACACGGGAGCCTGACATCCCGTGCCTACGGTGCCGTGCATGCCGAAGACACCCGGAACACCGACCACCGACCGCGCCATGCCCCGCAGGCTCGCCGCCGTGGGCGCTCTCCTGCTGAGTGCGACCACGGCGGCGGTGCTGCTGCCGAACACGGCCCTCGCCGCGGAGCGGGAGACCGCCACCACGCGCGCCGGCGCCACGACCGCGCAGGAGCGCGGCCGGATCGACGCCTACTGGACGCCCGACCGGATGAAGCTGGCGGGCGCCCTGGTCCCCGAGATCACGCCCCTGCCCGAGGACGACAACACGCCGGACGACCCGCGGCCGCTGCCCGCGGACACCCCGGACCCCGGGGCCGTGTGGACCCACGGCGGAGCGGTGGACCGGAGCGTCGGCCGGCTCTTCTTCACCTTCTCCGACGGCTACGACGGCAGTTGCACCGCGACCGTCGTCAACAGCGCCAACCGCAGCACGCTGCTCACGGCGGCGCACTGCCTGCGGGGCGTCGGGGCCCCCGCGACCGCCGACACCTGGAACCACAACCTCTACTTCGTGCCCGGCTACCGCAACGGGACCAAGCCGCTCGGCGGCTTCAGCATCAGGACCATGGCCACCTCCTCCCGCTGGGACGCCGATCGTGGCGGGACGACCTCGAACGACGTCGCCGTGGCCGGTTACGACACCGGGGTCCTGGTGGCGAACCCCTCGACCGGGGGGCGGCGGATCGCCGACGTCACCGGTGCCCAGCGGATCGCCTTCACCCCGCCCGCCGAGGGCGAGTTCGTCCACACCTTCGGCTATCCCAAGGACCGGCTGAACAACCCCGCCGCCACGTACTCCGGCTCGCGCATGATCCACTGCGCCGGACCGGCCCGCCCCGGCCCCCAGGCCCCGGTCCTGTGGGGCGAGTCCTGCGACATGTCCCACGGGGCCAGCGGCGGCCCCCACTTCGCCCGGTTCGACCCGGCCACCGGGACCGGCACCCTCGTCGGCGTCACCACCACCTCCGAGGAGCTCGCGGGCGGCCCGGTCAACACGCTGTACGCCACCCGCCTCGGGGACAGCGCCCACCGGCTCTACGACTGGGCGCAGAGCCGGGCGCTCTGACCCTCCGGCCCACGCCCCGGCCCGGCCGGCACCTCCCGCCGACCGGGCCACCGGGCCGCGAGGGCCACGAGCGCCACGAGGGCCACGAAAGCCGGGAGGGCCACCAGTGCTACGAGGGCTTCGCCAGCTCGACGCGCAGCTCGGCCAGGTGCTCGTCGGCCGACTCGTGCGGCAGGAACCCGACCACGTCGAGGAAGCGGAACAGCACCTGAGCCCCGGTGGCGGCGTACTCGTAGTCGCCGAACCCGACCACCGCGCCCGCGCCGCCGCGCACCGCACCCCGGACGGCGGCCGGATCCCCCGAACCCGCCGCGCCCGCCCGCAGCCGGGCGTTGGGGCGGGCCGGGTACGGGCAGACCATGGCGGCGTACAGCATGCAGGCCCGGTGGCCGGGGCCCTCCATGGTGGGCGCGAGGTTGCGGTACGGCTGCCCGGCCGCGAGCGCCCCCGCGATCGCGGGGCTTTCGGCGGCGCCGACCACCCGCCAGACCGGTCCGCGCTCCATGAACCGCCCGCACACCGAGCACGTGCGCTCCAGCGCGCACTCGGCGCTGCGCCCGTAGTCGGTCAGCGCGAACTGCGGCAGGCCGTCCTGCCAGGACGTGATCGCCGGTACGGGTTGCCCCGCCCGTCCCGGGGCCGCGCCCCCACACCGTCCGGCACCGGCACTCGTTCGAATCGCCCGCCCCCATCGATACCAGGGGCGGGCGCCACGGGTCGACCCCGGTACGGGAGCGGTGACGGACGTCTAGCCTTCCGGCGTCGTCTCCTGAGCGAGCATCACCTTCCGCAGCAGGTCCGCCAGTGTGCGCCGCTCCCCCTCGGACAGCACCCCCAGCAGCCGCTGCTCCTCCCGGCCCACCACGTCCAGGGCCTTGCGCCAGGCGGCGCGCCCGGCCTCGGTCAGGACGATGTCGACCTTCCGGCGGTCCTCCGTGGACGGCGTGCGCAGGACGAAGCCGCGCCGCTCCAGGGTCTCCAGCCGGCCGGTGACCGAGGCCGGGGCGAGGTTGAGGTCGGCCCGCAGGTCGGAGGGGGCGGCGTGGCCGCCGCGGCCGGCGAGCACGTGCAGGGTGTCGAACTCGTGCTTGTGCAGGCCGTAGTCGGCGACGCCCTGTTCGCGGACCCGGCCGAGGTGGCGGGTGAGCCGCCACATCCGGGTGACGGAGGCCTCGATGACCGGGTCGAGGTCGGGCAGCACCGGTTGCCAGCGGTCGACGTGACCGTCCGTCCAGTCGCGGGGCTCCGTCCGGTCGTGGGGCCCCGTCCGGCCGCGGGGCGGAGTGTGCTGTTCGGAAGGGTGCTCGGCCATGGGAAGGAGTCTACAAACCGCCACAGAAACGACGGCGTCAAAATATTCGTTGCCGAAATTTCGGCGCCGAAATACAGTACGGCGCGTGACAGCACACCCCTTGAGCCTGAGCGGCTTCCGCCTGCTCTTCATCGGCCGGACGGTCTCCACGCTCGGCGACGCCGTCGTCCCGGCCGCGCTCGCCATCGCCATCACCCGCGCCACCGGCTCGGCCGCCGCACTCGCCCTGGTCCTGGGCTGCGCGATGGTGCCGAAGCTGCTCCTCCTGCCGGTCGGCGGAGTGGTCGGGGACCGCTTCGATCCCCGCCTGGTCGCCCTCGGCACCGACCTCGTCCGGGCCCTCGCCCAGCTGCTCGTCGGCCTGGAACTGCTCGACGGACACCCCCGGCTGTCGCACGTCGCGGCCGCCTCGGCCGTCGGCGGCATCGCCTCCGCCTTCGCCATGCCCACCGCCTCGCCGCTGGTCGCGGCCACCGTCCGGGGCGAGCTGCGGCTGCGGGCCAACGCCCTGCTCGGCACCGCGACCGGCGCCGCCCGGCTCGGCGGCCCGGCGCTCGCCGGACTGCTGGTGTACACCGCCGGACCGGGCTGGGCGTTCGTCCTGGACGGCGCCTCCTTCGTCCTGAGCGCCGCCCTGCTCGCCCGGCTCCGCGTCGACCGCGCGACCGGCGACCCCGCACCCGACGACACCGCACCCGACGACACCGTGCCCGACGCCCCGCGCTCGCTGCGCCGGGACCTCGCCGAGGGCTGGAGCGAGGTGCGCTCCCGGGACTGGTACTGGACCAGCCTGATCGCCCACGGGGTGTGGAACGGCGCGAGCGCCGTGCTGCTCACCCTCGGCCCGCTGATCGCCGCCACCCGGCTCGGCGGGGACGGCGCCTGGGTGGCGCTGACCCAGGCTGGCGCGGTGGGCCTGCTGGTCGGCTCGCTGGTCGCCGCCCGGCTGCGGCCCCGCCGCCCGGTGCTGGCCGGCAACCTCGCCCTCGCGCTGTACGGGCTGCCGCTGCTCGCGCTCGCCCTCCCCGCCCCGGCGCCGGTCGCGGTGGCCGCGCAGGCGGTGGCGATGGCCGGGCTGGGCTTCCTCAACCCGCTCTGGGAGACGGTGGTCCAGCAGGACTTCCCGCCGGGGACGCTGGCCCGGGTCACCTCGTACGACTGGCTGCTCTCGCTGGCCGCCGCCCCGCTCGGCTACGTCCTGGCCCCGCTGGCCGCCGGGGCCTGGGGCGACCGGGTGCCGCTGCTGGCGGCGGCGGGGCTGGTGACGGCGGTCTGCGCGGGCACGGCGGCGGTGCCCGGCGTCCGGCGGTACGGCGCCCGGCGGACGACCGTGCCCGAGCCCGGGCCGCCGACCGAACGGCCACCGGCCCGGGCTCGGGATCAGGCGCGGGCGCGAACCCGAACCGGGGTCAAGGGCTGATCGCCGCCGGTCAGTTCCAGATGCCGGTGATGTCGGCGGCGGAGGCCGCGTTGCCCGCGTGGCCGGTGGTGCCGGCCAGGTCCTCCAGGGTGCGCAGCACGTTGTAGTGGTTGTAGGTGGTGGCGCTGCTGCTGCCGGGCGTCACGTGGGCGCCGTAGACCAGGGTCGGGATGCGGTTGCCGGACAGCTTGTTGTCCTCGTCGAAGGTGACGACCAGCAGGCTGTTGTGGGTCTGCGCCCAGGTGGCGTAGGCGCCCAGGTTGTTCTTGATCCAGGTGTCGCCGGTGCCGACCGAGCAGTCGTGCATGTCGCTGCAGAGGTTCGGCACCACGAAGGAGACGTTCGGCAGGGTGCTGTAGTCGGTCGGGAACTGGGCGAAGGTCTTCGCCGAGCTGACCGGGACGTTGCCGAAGCCGAACCACGGGTTGTGCTTCTGGGCGTAGCTGCCGCTGCTGCAGACGGTGCTGCCCTGGCTGGGCAGGGACTCGTTGTAGCTGCCCCAGGTCTTGCCGGCGGCGATGACCTCGGAGGCCAGGTTGGCCGCCTGGAAGCCGCCGACCGTCACACAGCTGTCGTCGACGGTGCCCTGGGTGGAGCCGGAGAACAGCGCGTAGTAGTTCGGCTCACTCGGGTGGGTGATGCCGAAGGACTGGGTGAGGTTGGCGCCGCCCGCCTTCAGGGTGTTGTTGAGGTACGGGGCGCTGCTGCTGCCGATGACCTGGGTGTAGGCGTGGTTCTCCATCACCACGACGACGATGTGGTCGGGCGTGGGCAGCGCGGCGGCCTGGGCGGTGGGGGCGGTGGCCGCCCAGAGGCCGGCGGAGGCGGCGAGCAGGGCGACGGCGGAGCCGATCGCGGTCGCGGTGCGGCGGGAGCGGGGGTTCAGGGGCTTTGTGGACGAAGTCATGACAATTCCTCGGCTAGGAGACGGCCCGGCGGGCAGCAGGACGCCGCCCCGGCCCCGCCGGCCCGGCCGGGGCGTGGGGAAGCTCCGTGGTCGGTGAGGGGAAGACCGGCGCGGCGGGCGCACCGGAGTGCGCGGAAGCGCCCGAACAGCATGGGGCCCCCGGGGTGACGCGGGCAGACGACGGCAGGTGAAACCTTGGCCCCGGAGCGGGAAACGAACGGTGCCACCGCCCCGACGCGCCGAAACCGCCACTGACAACGCGAAATGCGGGCGAACCGGTTCACATTGCCAGCAACCGCCCGGCCCAGTGATAGTGATCTTCGAACGGCGCGGTCCGACGCCGCGTCAGCTCACGAGAGAACCGAGGAACATGGCGAAGACCAGCCTTCTGCGTCCGCTCGCGGTGGCCGCCGCCGGCGCCGTCCTGGTGGCGACCGGTGCCCTGCCCGCCGCGGCCGCCGGCCAGGACACCACCGACCCGACCGCCCCCGACCTCACCGGTGTGCGCACCGCCCTCCAGGCCACCACCGCGGCCGGCGCCCCGGGCGCCTTCGCGGTGATCAGCGACCACGGCGCCGTCGACCGGACCCGCTCGGTGAACGTCGGCCTGGCCGACCTGGACGGGACCCCGATGAACTCCTCGTGGAGGTTCCGGGTCGGCAGCAACAGCAAGATGTTCGCCGCCGTTCTCGTGATGCAGCTGGCGCAGGAGGGCCGGATCGACCTCGACCGGCCGCTGCGCGAGTACCTGCCCGCGGACACCCTGCCGGAGAGCTGGACCATGACGGGCCGCCAGGTGATGGAGCACCGGGCCGGCGTCTACGACCACACCAACGACCTGCTGGAGCAGGCCGGCGAGGAGACCACCAGCGCGTTCGAGGCGCGCATCCGCAGCACCGTGTACGACCCGCGCGCGCTGGTCGCGATGTCGGTCAGGCACGGCCTGCAGTCGACCCCCGGCAGCCGCTACTCCTACTCCAACACCGACTACGTGCTGATGGGCCTGGCCGTCGAGCACCTCACCGGCCAGACCTTCCCGGAGGTGCTGAACGAGCGGATCATCCAGCCGCTCGGCCTGCACAAGACCTCCTTCGTGGTGCCCGACCAGAGCATCACCGGCACCCACGTCACCGGCTACCTCACCAACGACGACCGCACCAAGCCGCTGCTGGACTCCACCGCGCAGACCGGCTCCTGGGTGTGGGCCGCCGGGGCCGTCATCTCCGACGCCGGGGACCTCGACCGCTTCCTCACCGCGCTGATGGCCGGCGGCAAGGGCGGGCTCGTCTCGGACGCCTCGCTCCAGCAGATGACCGCCGCCCTGCCCACGCCCACCGCGAAGATCGCCTACGGTCTGGGCCTGCGCCGCATCTCGCTCTCCTGCGGGGACGTGTACGGCCACGGCGGCATCGTGCAGGGCTTCAACACCCAGTCCTTCACGACCCCGGACGGGCGGCGCAGCGTGGTGGTCTTCGCCAACGCCTCCAACAACGGCGCGGTGACGCAGGGCCTGATGAACACCCTGGAGCCGGCCTTCTGCGGCAAGCAGCCCACCGTCGCCCCGCGGACGGCCTTCGCGCCGGCCTCGGCCCTGGTCGGCTCGGCCCCGGTGGACACGCTGCCGGTGGTGGAGGACACCCGGATCTGACACCGGCCGTACGGCCCGCGCCCGCTCCCGCCTCCGGCCCGCTCCGGTCCGGCCGGGGGCGGGCGCTCGGCGTGACCGGACAGGGCCCCGGAGGGAACGGTCAGTGCCGGGCGCCCGCCGCCCGGGGGCCCTCCGCGCTCAGGTCGGTGAGCGCCTCGGTGAGCAGTTCGCGGGCCTCCTCCGCGCGGCCCTGCTCGATCAGCGCGGTGCCCAGCTCGGTCAGCGTCTTGGTCATGCTGTCCGGGCGGCCCACCGCCTCGAAGTGCACCAGGGCCTGCCGGTAGGCCTTCTCGGCGGCCGGCCAGCGCTTCAGTGCCGCGCGGTCCAGACCCAGTTCGTGCGCGGTCATGGCCGCCAGCAGGTGGATCAGCGGCGAGGACCAGCGCTCCACCAGCTCCAGCGCCCCGGCCAGGGCCCGCCGGCGCGATTCCACCGCCTCCTCCGCCCGGCCGGACTCCCGCAGGCAGTTGGCGGCGCCCCGCAGGGTGACCAGCCGGCCGATCATCGCGGAGCGGTTGGCCACCTCGGCGAAGGCGTCGGCCGCCCGGTGGAAGGCGTCGGTCGCCTCGCGGTGCCGCTGGAGGTAGCGCAGGCCCGAGGCGAGATAGGTCAGCGCCCAGCCCTGCTGCTCCCGGTCGCCCACCGCGCGGGCCAGCTCCAGCCCCTCGGTGGCCAGTTCGATGCCGCGCTGGTAGCGGTGCAGGCAGGTGACGTACGTCCAGGCCAGGTAGTTGACGTGCACCGCCTCGACCCGCTCGTCCCCGATCGCGCGGGCGGCGTCCGCCGAGAGCTGGAACACCTCGGCCCAGATGCCCCAGCTCAGCAGCCGGTCGGAGAACCAGTGCATCGCCTCGGCGGTGTCCACCACCTCCCGGTGGCGGCCGGCCCGCTGGGCCTGCTGCAGGGCGGCCAGCCACTCCGGGTGCTCGTACTCCAGCCAGGCGGCCGCCTCGGTGAGGTGCGCGGGGGCGGTGCCACCGGTGCCGGTCGCGTCCGTGGCGTGGTCGGGGTCGAACCGCAGGCCGTACTCGGCCGCCCGGCCGAGGATCCAGCGGCCGGCCCGGGTGCGGGCCTCGGCCAGTTCCTGGCCCGTCTCGTCGGCGGCCAGCCGCTCGCCGGCGTAGAGCCGCACCAGGTCGTGCAGGCGGTAGCGGTCCGGGGTGGCCGCCTGCATCAGCCCCGCGTCGACGAGCTGTTCCAGCACCAGTTCGGTGCGGGCCGCCGACCGGCCCGCGTAGGCCGCGGCGATCTCCGCGGTGAAGTCCTGGCCGGCGGTCAACGCGCAGCGGCGGAGGACGAGTTGGGACTCGGCGGGCAGCCGCCGGTAGGACAGCTCGAAGGCCGGGCGGACGGCCAGGTCGCCGGTCTCCAGCAGGTCCAGCCGGTTCTCCTCGGCGGCGAGCTGGCGCACCAGGTGGGCGACCGGCTGCTGCGGGCGGGCGACCAGGCGCTGCCCGGCGATCCGCAGCGCGAGCGGCAGGTAGCCGCAGAGCCTGGCCAGCTCGGCGGTGGCGTCGGGCGCCGCCTCGATCCGCTCGCGGCCGGCGATCCGGGCCAGCAGCCCGGCCGCCTCGGCCGGGGCCAGCACGTCCAGGCTCAGCCGGTGCACCGACTCCAGGCCGGGCAGCACGTTGCGGCTGGTCACGATGGTCACGGCCGGGCCGGAGCCGGGCAGCAGCGGGCGCACCTGGCTCTCGTCGGCGGCGTTGTCCAGCACCAGCACGAGCCGCCGCTCGCGGACCAGCGCCCGGTAGAGGCCGGCCCGCTCCTCCGTCCCGGCGGGCACCGCGGCGTCGGCGACGCCCAGGGCGCGCAGCACCTGGCCGAGCGCGTCCCGGGCGGGCAGCGGCTGCGGGGACATGCCGCCGAGGTCGAGGGAGAGCTGGCCGTCCGGGAAGCGCCCGGCCAGGGCGTGGGCGGCGTGCAGCGCGAAGGAGGTCTTGCCGAGGCCGGGCTGACCGCTGACCAGCACCACGCGCGGGTGGGCCGGGCGCTCGTCCTCCGCGAGGCGGGCGAGCAGGGCGAGGGCGTCCTCGCGGGCGGTGAAGTCGGCGATGTCGCGGGGCAGCGCGAGGGCGCTCTGGCCGAGCTCGGCGGGGATCGCGGGCGGGGCGTCGTCGCGGGCGCCGGCTGCGCGGGCGGTGGAGTCGGCGGAGGCTTCGCGCGGGGCCGGCCGGCCGGGCCGGGCCCGGCCTCCGGCGGGCGTCGGGGCCGGCCGCGCCCCGCGAGGGCGTCCGGACTGCGCGGCCCGGTCCAGCAGGTCCGCCTGCGCGCCGCCCAGCCCGAGCGCCTCGGCCAGGGCCCGTACGGTGCGCCGCTGCGGTCCGCGGGTGCGGCCGCGTTCCATGTCCCCGAGGGCGCGCAGGCTGACCCCGGCCGCCGCGGCGAGCTCCTCCTGGGTCAGGCCCGCCGCCACCCGGTGCCCGGCCAGCAGGCGGCTGAACTCGTTCGCGTCCGTGTCCGTGCCGCCCCCGGCCGCCATGCCCCGCCCCCACTCGCTCGGTCCTGCGCAGTTCCGCACTTCTGCCTGGAGTCGCCTCCGGCGGTTCGCTGCGGTGCGCTCCAGGCAGAAGTATGCCCCGGCGGACAGGTTCCTCCTATTCCGCCCTCTCCCGGGGCATCCGCCCAGGTCAGGAGGGACGGGTACGGGCGGGGCGGCGGGGCGGGGGCGGTTCCGCGAGGGGCGGGACGCCGGTAGTTCCGCCTGTGGTTCCGCTGGTCGAACAGCGGATTCCCGCCACCGGCGGCCGGCCCCGGTCCATGCCGGACCCCTGCGCCGGACCTCCACCCCGGTCTCCTGCGCCGGGCCGCTACGCCGGCCGCCTCGCCTCCGCACCCTCGACCGTGCGCCCGAGGGCGTCCAGCAGGTCGGCGAGCAGGTTGTGGGAGCGGGCCTCGAGGGCCGGGTCGCCGACGGTGCGGCCGAGGGCGACGGCGAGCCGGGCCGAGGAGAGCGCGGCGTCCCGGCGGCCGAGCGCGTGCAGGGCGCGGGCCCGGCTGTGGGTGGCGAGGACGGCCTCGGCGCCGCCGGAGCGGGCGGTGGCGGCGCGTACCGCCTCGTCGGCGTGGCGCAGGGCGGGCCCGGGGTCGTCGGCCAGGACCAGCGCGTCGGCGAGGTCGGTGAGCGCGCGGACCAGCAGGTGGTCGGTGGCCGGGGTGCGGGCGGCGGCGACCAGGTCGCCGAGCATGGGCACCGCCCGCTCGTACCGGCCGGCCCGCAGCAGCGCGGCGGCCACCCGGCTGCGGCAGTGGTGGCGCAGCGCCGCGTCGCCGGACCGGTCGGCGGCCGCGACGGCCCGCTCCAGGGTGTCGGCGGCGGTGCGGTGGGCCGCGCGGTCGACGTGCAGGACGGCGAGGTCGGTGGCGAGCCGGGCCACCGCCGCCTCGTCCCGGTCGGTGTGGGCGGCGCGCAGTCCGGCCTCGACCACGGCCCGCCAGTGCGTCCGGTCGTGGCCGGTGGTCTCGTACAACCGGCAGGCCCGGTGAGCGAGTTGCCAGGCCGCGGCGGGCCGTCCCTGCTGCTCGGCGCAGACCACCACCGCGCGCAGGGCGCTCTCCTCGCGGCGGAACCAGGCCCCCGCGCCCACGGTCGCCGCGCCGCCGGCCGTCCAGCCGGCGGTGACGTCGAGGTAGTGGGCGATCAGCCGGTCGAGGGCGAGGAACCGTTCGTCGCAGGTGAGTTCGGCGGCCTGCGCGGCGGCGTGGCGGCGGACCAGCTCGCGCCGGGCGTACCGGCCGGGGCCGCTCTCCTCCAGCAGGTGGACGGCGTCCAGCCGGGTCAGCAGGGTGCGGGTGGCGGCGGGCGGGAGGTCGGCGAGGGCGGCGGCGGTGTCGGTGTCGAGCTCCGCGCCGGGGTGCAGGCCGAGCAGGGTGAACAGCCGGGCGGCGTCGGGCGCCAGTGTGCGGTACGTCCGGTCCAGCGCGGCGGTGAGGCCGAGCGGGCCGCCGGCGGTGCCGGTGCCGGAGAGGGCCGCCGGACCGGTCTGCTCGTCGGCGAGTTCGGCGGCGAGGTCGGCCACGGACCAGTCGGGCCGGGCGGCCAGCCGGGCGGCGGCCAGGCGCAGCGCGAGCGGCAGGTGGTCGCAGCGCTCGGCGAGTTCCGCGACCGCCTCCGGCTCACCGGCCGTGCGGTCCTCGCCGAGGACGCGGGCGAGCAGGGCGGCGGCCTCCTCGGGGCCGAGCACCCCCAGCGGCAGCGGGATGCCGCCGGTGCGGACCACCAGGTGGCGCAGCCGGCTGCGGCTGGTGACGATCGCGACCGGGGCGGGCTCGCTGTCGGTGGCCGGTGGGTCGGGCAGCAGCGGGGCGAGCTGCTCGTAGGAGGCGGCGTCGTCCAGCACGACCAGCATCCTTCGGCCGCCGACCAGTTCGCGGTAGCGGCGGGCGCGGTCCTCGGGGTCGCGGGGCAGGGCGTCCGGGGCCGTACCGAGCGCGGTGAGCAACTCGCCGAGCACCTCGGCGGGTTCGCGCGGCCCGTCCGGGTCGAAGCCGCGCAGCTCGGCGTGGAGGACGCCGTCCGGGAAGTAGGCGTCGCCGCGCCGGGCCGTCCACTGCCGGACCAGGCTGGTCTTGCCGACCCCGGCGGGGCCGGTGACCAGGATCGGGCGGCCGTCCCGGGCGGCGGGCACCACCTGGTCCAGCCGGGCGAGTTCGTCCGTCCGGCCGACGAACCGGCGGTCGGCGGCGGGCCGGGCGCCGGACTGCTCGCCGGCCAGGCGCAGCTCCGGGCCGGGCGGCCGGGGGAGCCGGGCCACCGCGCGCTCGTAGCGCTCCCGCGCCTCGGCGCTCCGCCCGTCCTGCTCCAGGCAGCGCACCAGCCGGGCGGCCAGCGTCTGCCGGGCGGGGTGGCCGTCGGCGGCCTCGGCGAGTTCGGCGGCCAGTTCGCCGCCCCGGCCGTCCCGGAGCAGGCCGTCGGCCAGCCGTTCCAGGGCGCGCAGCCGCAGGTCGGTCAGGTACGGGAGGGTCCGCTCGCGCAGCAGGGCGGAGCCGCAGTCGGCGAGCGCCGGGCCGCGCCACAGGTCCAGCGCGGCGCGCAGCAGGGGCGGGGCGCCGTCCGCCGGCGCGGCCTCCACCGGCGCGGCCTCCATCGGGGCGGGCTCCGGCGGGGCGGTCCCCGGCGGGGCACCGTCCAGCGGGGCGGCGGGCTCGGGGAGCAGCACGCCGGCCTGTTCGCAGAGCCGGCCGAAGCGCAGCACGTCGACCCGGTCGGGCTCACCGGCCAGCAGGTAGCCGGCCCCCCGGGTGCCCAGCTCCAGCCCGGAGCCGTCCAGCAGTTGGCGCACCGCCGCGACGTGGCCCTGCAGGGCGGCCCGCGCGGTGGGCGGCGCGCAGCCCTCCCAGACCAGCTCGATCAGCTCCTCGGTGGCCACCGTCCGGTTCAGCCGTACGGCGAGCGCGCTCAGCAGCGCCCGGCGCTTGGGGGCCGAGGGCGTCACCGCCGTCCCGTCCTCCCGCCGCACCACCACCGGCCCGAGCAGATCGATGTGCACGCGCCCGTTCCCCTCCCCCACCATCCGTCGACTCCCCGGCTGGTTCGAGGATAGGGCCGACCGGGCCCTTGACGTCGGCCGTACGGTACCGGGCCGGTACGACACCGGCGCCGCGTCCGCGGCTCCTAGCCGAGCGGCCACCGCGGCACGGCCCCGCGTCCGCCGCTCCGGACGGGCCGGGCACGGCGGCACGGCCCCGCGTCCGCCGTCCGGTGCAACCGTCACCGGCCCCATCGGCATCCCTCTCAGGGGTGCCCCGTGGAGCCCGGTCGGACCGGGGGCGGGCGCCCCGCGCGGGCGGGCGTCCGAGGGCGGGAGCAGCCGTCCGGCGTGGACCGGACAGGTTCTCGCACTACACTGCTCCACCCCGAGGGCCGATGGCCGCTTCGGGTGTGATGTGCGGTTTTGGGGCGAGGTGGGGGGTACCGGTGCGGATTCGGCTGCTCGGGCCGGTGGAGTTGCGGGTCGGGGCGGACGGCTTCGCGAGCGTGGCGGGTGCCCAGCGGCGGGCCGTCCTGGCGATGCTGGCGCTGCGGTTGGGGCTCGTGGTCACCATGGACCAGCTGTGCGAGCTGCTCTGGGACGAGCAGCCGCCGCCCACCGCCCGGGCGGCCGTGCAGGGGCACGTCGCCGCGCTGCGGAAGGTGCTCGCCGACACCCCGTTCGAGCTGCACACCCGGGACTCCGGCTACCTGCTGACCGGGCCGGCCGACGCCGTGGACGCGCTGCGCTTCGAGGAGCTCGCCGGCGAGGCCGAGGGGCAGGCCGGCCTCGGCGACTGCACCACGGCGGTCGCGCTGCTGGAGGAGGCGCTGCGGCTGTGGCGCGGCGAGGCGCTGGCCGACCTGCCCGAAACCCCCCTGCGGGACGCCGCGGTGGACCGGCTGAGGCAGTCCCGCACCGCCGCCCTGCTCTGCTGGGCCGGGCTGCGGCTGGGCCAGGGCGCCGGGGCCTCGGCCGTGCCGCTGCTGAAGCACGGGGTGCGGCTGGACGGGCTGCGCGAGGAGCTGGTGGCCATGCTGATGCGCTGCCTGCACCAGGCGGGCCGGTCCGCGGAGGCGCTGACCGCCTACCACCAGGCCCGGATCCGGCTGGACGACGAACTGGGCATCAACCCCGGCCCGGCGCTGCGCGCGGCGCTCGCCGAGGTGCTGGCCGACGACCGTACGGCGGAGCCGCCGCCCGCCGCTGCGCCGGCCCCCGGAGCGGCCCCGCAGCCCGCGCCGGTGCCGCGCCGACTCCCCCGCCGCCACCCGGACTTCGTCGGCCGCACCACCGACCTGGCCCGCCTCGACCTGGCCTGCGGGACCGGCCGCGCCGGGGACGGCCCGGTGCTGGTGGTCGGCCCGGCCGGGGTCGGCAAGAGCGCGCTGGTCACCACCTGGGCGCACCGGGCCGCCGACCGCTTCCCGGACGGACTGCTCCACGCCGAACTGCACGGCCTCGCCCCGGACGGCCCCGCCCGGCCCGAGGCCGTCCTGGCCGGCTTCCTGCGCGCGCTCGGCGTACCGGAGGACGGCGTCCCCGAGGGGCGCGCCGCCCGGGCCGCGCTCTACCGCGAGCGCACCCGGGGCCGGCGGCTGCTGGTGCTGCTGGACGACGCCGCCGACGCGGACCAGGTCGCCGACCTGCTGCCCGCCGGCCCGGCCGGCACCGCCGTGGTCACCGGCCGGGGCTCGCTGGAGAGCCTGGTCGCCGTCGAGGGGGCCACCCTGCTGCGCCTGGCCGCGCTGCCCGAGGACGACGCCCTGCACCTGCTGGAGCGCGCCCTGACGCCCGAGCGGCTGCGCGCCGAGCCGGAGGCCGCCGCCCGCCTCGCCGGGCTCTGCGACCACCTGCCGCTCGCCCTGCGGATCGCCGCCGCCCGCCTGGCCGACCGGCCGGACCGGACGATCGCCGGGCTGGTCGCCGAACTCGCCGACGAACGGACCAGGCTGGCCGTCCTGGACGCCGACGGCACGCTCTCCGTCGCGGGCCGGCTCGGGCTGACCCACCGCCGGCTCTCCGCACCCGCGGCCGAACTGCTCACCGCCCTGGCCGCCCACCCCGGCCGCGAGGTGGACACCCCGGCGGGCGCCGCCCTGCTCGGCAGCGACACCGCGACCGCCCACCGGGTGCTCGGCGAGCTGGCCTCCCACCACCTGCTCACCGGCACCGCCCCCGGCCGCCACGCCCGTACCGACCTGGTCCGGCTGTACGGCGCCGGGCTGCTCGCCGAACGGCCCGAACAGCACCGGCGGCTGCTGCGCGACCGCCTGGCCGACCACTACCTCACGGCCCTCGGACACTGCGGGTCCTTCCTCGACCCCGGCCAGGAGGACACCGCCCCGCCCGCCGGTCCGGCGCAGGCCCTCCCGGCCGTCGGCGACATCCGCACCGCGCTCGACTGGTTCGACGCCGAGGAGCCGGCGGTCTCCGCGCTGGTCGCGTCCCCCGACACCGACCCGGCCCGGGCCTGGCGGCTCGCGCTGACCTGCGGCTCGCTCTACTACGGCGCCAGCCGCTTCACCGACTGGCTCGCCAGCGCCCGGCTGGGGCAGGCCGCGGCCGAACGGTGCGGCGACCCCGTCGCGGTCGCGCTGCTGCTCAACTGCCGGGCGCAGGCCCTGGTCGCGCTGGAACGCCGGCAGGAGTCCGCGGAGGCGGCCCGGAAGGCGGTCGCCGCGGCCGAGTCCGCCACCGGGCCCGCCGCCGCGTCCGCGCACGTCCGGGCCCTCGCCACGCTGGCGCTGGTCACCGCGATGCTCGGCCACGCCGCCGAGGCAGAGCGGCTGGCCGCCGCCGCCACGGCGCTCGCCCTGGAGTCCGGCGACCGCCGCCGGCTGGTCGACGCCAAGGTGCACCAGGGCTGGGTCAGCCTGGCCGCCGGGGACCGGGAGGGCGCCCAGCGCCGGTCCCGGGAGGCCCGCGAGCTGCTGCCGGCCACGCCCGTCACCCAGGTCCACCTCTGGTCGCTGCTGACCGAGGCGCAGGCCCTCGCGCCGACCGTCCGCGACGACGCCGCCGACCTCGCCTGGCACCGGCTGCTCGCCGCCTGCGAGGAGGCCGGCCTGCTGTACCTGCACGCGGTGGCCGAACAGTCCTACGCCGCCTACCTGTTGGCCCGGGGACGGGAACCGGAGGTGCGCGGCCGGCTGCGCACGGCGCTGGACCGCTTCCGCTCGCACGACCGGCAGGCGGGCCACTGCAGCGAGTTCACCACCAGCCTGGAGGAGTCGCTCAACCTCCGCACCGGCCGGCGGGCGACGGACGACTGAACCGGACGGTCGGCGCGAGGGGCCGCGCCCCGGTCGGCCGGTGCTCCTGTCCATCCGGAGCCGGACGGCCCCGTCAGCCGGCCGCCGAGGCCGCCCCGCGCACCGTCGGGGCGTACCCGTGCTCCGTCGCCAGCACCGGGCGCAGCGCCCGGATCGCGTAGAAGTTGCGGGACTTGACCGTCCCCGGCGGCACCCCCAGCCGGGCCGAGGCCTCCAGCACCGAGCGGTCCTTGAGGTGGAGTTCGACCAGCACCTCGCGGTGGTGCTTCTGCACCCGGCGCAGCGCCAGCGCGAGGTCCCGGGCCACCACCACCTGCTCGTACGGGTCGTCGGCGACCGGCCGGTCCTCGACCGTCTCGCCGATCACCTCCTTGGCGCGGGCGGCGGCCATCCGGTAGTGGTCGATCGCGATCCGCCGGGCGACCGTGAACAGCCAGGGCCGGGCCGCCTCCGCGCCGGCGGCCAGCGCCTCCGGGTGCTGCCAGGCGCGCAGCAGGGTCTCCTGGAGGATGTCCTCGGCCTTGCCGCGGTCCCCGCCGGTGGCCCGCAGCAGCGCGCGCAGCAGGTAGCCGCCGTGCAGCCGGTGGATCTCGGCGAGCACGTCGGGGTCGAGGGTCGGGCGGGCCGGGGCGGTGGCGCCCTCCGGCGCGGCGGCCGGACCCTCGGACGGCGGGGTGACGGACGTGGGCTGGGCGACGGACGGCTTCGACACGCGCTACCTCTCAGGTCGGGCAGGGGGCGCAGCACGGGCAGGGGACGCAGCACGGGCAGGGCGTGCTGGGCACCGCCGGAGATCCCCGGCGGTGGCTGCACCAGCACACTGCCGGAGCCCGCCAAGTCCGCACCAAGGATCCGCCAACGCCCCCGCCCGGGGCACTCGGGCCGCCCCCGAGTGCCACCGTTGGCGGGCGCCGACGACTGTTGGCCGGTCGTTAGCGGCCGTGAGCTGCGGCTTCCTCCGCCACCGCCCGGTTCGGCGCCCGGCCCCCCGCCGAGCGCCGCACCGGGCCGCGGTGTCAGCCCTCGGCGAGCGCCCCGAGCAGCTCCCGCACCCCGTCCTCGCCCCGGTGCTCGATCAGCACCGCGACCCAGCCCGCCAACAGCTGCCGCTCCGCCGCCGACCACACCGGTGCCGACGGGTGCTCGTCCACCACCAGCGCCGTCGCCACGCCCAGCAGCCCCGACTCCGGCCGCGGCCGCTCCTCCGGCGCCGCACGCAGCGCCAGCCGCCGGGCGACCGCGATCACCCGCTCCGCCGCCGCCTCGGGCACCGCCAGCCCGGCCGGCCCGGCCGCGCTCGGCGCCCCGGCCCGCACCAGGGCCGCGACGAACTCCCGCGCCTCCGGCCCGTCCGCGGCCATGCCGCGGCCCTCCCCCGTCCCGTTCACGGGACTCACGCTCCTTCCGACTCGGTGACACTCGGCGGACGCCGGGTGCCACCCGATGACGGTACCGATCGGTAGCCGGTCGGGCGGAGGGTTTTCTCGTTACGGGCCTCCCGAAGCGACAGGGGGCGCGCCGTGCGCCCTGTTCCGCTCAACGGGCCCTCCACCACCAGCGGTTCAGCTGAACCGGAGGGTAGCCTTCAGCCGTACTCCCGGCTGTACGGGTAGACCGTACGGTCGGCCGGACCGGAGGCACCCGTCCGGCGCACCAGGGACCGGGAGGTCGTCCGATGGCTTACTCCGACGGCACCGCGGGCGCGGGCGGCACCGCCCAGGCCGCACCCGACTACTCGCCGGCCGTCTGGCCCGAGCCCGTCGCCCTGCTGCCCCCACTGCCCCGGCTGCCCCCGCGCCCGCTGGACCCGCTCGGCACCGTCCTGATCCCGCCCGCCGAACGGCGGCCGTCCACCCGGGAGCCGGCCGTCGGACCGTCCTCGGCGGCGCCGCTTCCGTTCCTGCCGCCGAGCCCGCCTGCCCTCGCACCGCTACCCGCACCGCCCGTACCGCGCCTCGACACCGACCGCCCGCGCACCCTGCGGCTCGCCCTCCCCGGCGGCGGCGAGGCACGGCGGCGGCGCCTGCTCGACCGCGTCCGGGCGCCGCTGCGGACCCGCCACCGGATCGCCGTCCTGGGCGGCCCCGCCGAGGGGGCCACCGCCCTCCTCGGCGCCCTGCTCGCGGAACACCGGGCCCACCCGGTGCTCGTCCTCACCACCGCCGGGCCCGCCGGGAGCGAATGCCGCACGGGCGGCCGGGTGCTGCGGTCCGTACGGCCGGACCCGGCCGCCCTGCGGGAGGCCCTCGGCGAGGCCGACGGCCACTACCCGGTGGTCCTCGCGGACACCACCGGCGCCCCGGCCGAGGTCCGGCTCGCCGCCGTCGAACACGCCGACCGGCTGCTCCTCTGCGCCCCGGCCTCCGCCACCGGAGCCCGCACCGCCGACGCCCTCCTCGACCACCTCGCCGCCCTCGGCCACCACGGCCTGGCCCGCGGGGCGGTCGCCGCCTTCACCCCCGCCCCGCCCACCGACCGCCCGGTCGCCGACCGCGACCTCCTCCCCCACTTCCGCACCCGCTGCCGCGCCGCCCTCACCCTCCCGGCCGCCCCCGCCGCCCTCCGCTCCCGGGCCCGCCTCGACTACCTGGAGCTCGCCGCCCTCATCGGCGACGGCATGGCCGAGCACCGCTGAGCCGCCCCGAGCGTGCCGCCGCCAGGATGTCCGCCAAGCGCTCCATCGGGGGCACCGCCTCGCACAACGCCGCCTCCGCCTGGTCGAGCGCGGCGACGAAGCCGAGCACCAGCTCTCTCGCCGTCGGCGGTTGTCGATCCGTCATCAGGGCCCTCCGTTCCCGTGCCGTGCCGTCCTTCAGCCGCCGGGCGTATCCGGTCCCTGAGGGGCCCTGATGGTCCCACGGCGCCGATCACCACGACGAGCGGATTCCTCCCGTCAGGCCCTCGGCCCCGGCCGGACGACCGGCTCGGAAGCGGCGCCCCGTCGGCTCGCCTCCGCACGGCCCGGGCGCCGGCCCCTGGCACGCGGGGCCACGGCGGCGGCCACCGCCGCCAGGGCGACGGCCGCGAGGACGGTGAGGGCGAGGAGGCCCGCCTCGATGCCGGCGCCGCTCTCGGGTGGAGCGGGGCGCGTGGTGAGGACGACCGCCGGGGTGGCAGCGGCGACGGGGCCGACGGTGCCGTGGCCGTACTGATGGCCAGGGCCGCGGGAGGCGGCGGCTTGCCGGTCTTCGGCCGGCTGGTCGACGGTCAGGTCCGGGCGGTGGCCGAGGACGAGGGCGGCGGCGGCCGAGCCCGGGTCGGGCGCCGCCCCGGGGGGGGGCGGGGGCGGGGGGACGCGGAGGTGGCGAACCGGTCGGCCCGGGTGTGCAGCGGCCGCACCAGGCTGAGTTAGT
>NZ_JBHVEU010000021.1:0-37075 GCF_042802075.1 Kitasatospora sp. NPDC057518 | reverse complement strand
GTTGCGCCCTCCGCGCCCCGGTCACGGGCTGCGGGGAAGATCAGCCCTTGGCGCGACCGGCCCGGCCGCGCCGCATCGATGCTCCGTTCGACGTCATGGTCGCCATCGAGATCGCCGCGAGGCCGAGCAGGAACATCACGGCGCCCACGATGACGCAGGTCACGATGTTCTTGCCGTGCGCGACGGACCCGGAGACGACCCACGGGGAGATGATCGTCCAGGCACCGAGCGCGGCGGCCGCCCAGGCCCGCGCGTGGGTGCGTTCGTAGGCCGACCCGTAGCCGGCCATCAGAGCCGTGTAGGCCAGCCCGACGATCAGGCAGGTCACGGTCAGGGTGTTGTACGCGGTGAAGCCGACGATCCACGGCGATGCCGCCAGGAAGAGGCCGGCCAGGACGGCCAGGGCCTCGATGCCCTGAGCGCGGGGGGTCGAGGTGACCCGCTCGTAGCGTTCGCGCAGTTCGACGATGTCCGGATGGTGCTCCATGCCCGTCGTCGGGATATGGGTTGCCACCGATACCACCTCCTGTGGTCGGAACCGGTAAGGCGCTTGCCCCGTACCCATTCTGGCTCTTATCCAACGATTTGCACCCAATAGTCCGGAATAACCGATAACCATCGGATCACGCCGGTGACCTGCGTCTCAACCGTCCGGGTCGCCATTGCCTATGCAACTCGTTGCATAGCAGGATGCGGGCCATGGCACTGGAGCACGCGATCCTCGTCTCACTGCTGGAGCAGCCCGGCTCCGGCTACGAGCTGGCCCGGCGCTTCGACCGCTCGATCGGGCGCTTCTGGACCGCCACCCACCAGCAGATCTACCGGGTGCTGCGGCGGATGGAGGCGGACGGCTGGGTGGCCGCGCAGGAGGTCAGCCAGGACGGACGCCCGGACAAGAAGGTCTACTCGGCGGCCGAGGCCGGACGGGCCGCGCTGGCCGGCTGGCTGCGCGAACCGGTCGAACCGGAGACCGTCCGGCACGAGCTCGCGGTCAAGATCCGGGCCGCCGCCTTCGACGACCCGGCCGCACTGATCTCCGAGGTCGAACGGCACCGCGAGGGCCATGCCGCCCTGCTCGCCCGCTACCTGCACGGCGAGCAGCGGGACTTCCCCGACGCCACCGCGCTCGACGCCGGGCAGCAGCTGCAGCACGTGGTGCTGCGCGGCGGCATCGAGTACGAGCGGATGACCCTCGCCTGGCTCGACGACGTGCTCGCCACCCTGCGCCGCCTCTCCTCCGCCGGCTGACGGCGGACGGCGGACAGCCGACGACTGACGGATGTCAGGCGACCGCCGAACCCTGCCACCCGCCCCTCCTCACACCCTCGACCCCCGGGAGCCCCTCGATGCTCTTCAACCCGCGCAACTACGACCCCGCACAGTTCGACGAGCCGACCCGCCGGCTGCTGCGCGCGACGGTGGACTGGTTCGAGTCCCGCGGCAAGAAGGCGCTGATCGACACCTACATCGACCGCAGCTGGTACGCCGACTTCCTGGACTTCGCCGCGAAGGAGGGCCTGTTCGCGGAGTTCCTGACCCCCGCCTCGGCCGACCCCGACAAGCGCTGGGACACCGCCCGCATCGCCGAGCTGAACGAGATCCTCGGCTTCTACGGCCTCGGCTACTGGTACACCTGGCAGGTCACCATCCTGGGCCTGGGCCCGGTCTGGCAGAGCGGGAACGAGGCCGTCCGCGCCCGCGCCGCCAAGCTGCTGGCCGAGGGCCACGTGATGGCCTTCGGCCTCTCCGAGCGCACCCACGGCGCGGACATCTACTCCACCGACATGATCCTCACCCCGGACGGCGAGGGCGGCTTCACCGCGACCGGCTCCAAGTACTACATCGGCAACGGCAACGTGGCCGGCCTGGTCTCGGTGTTCGGCCGCCGCTCGGACGTCGAGGGCCCGGAGGGCTACGTCTTCTTCGCCGCCGACAGCCGCCACGACGCGTACCACCTGGTCAAGAACGTGGTGAACGCGCAGATGTACGTCAGCGAGTTCCGCCTGGAGGACTACCCGGTGCGCGCCGAGGACGTGCTGCACACCGGCCAGGCCGCCTTCGACGCCGCGCTCAACACCGTCAACGTCGGCAAGTTCAACCTCTGCACCGCCTCGATCGGCATCTGCGAGCACGCGATGTACGAGGCCGTCACGCACGCCCACAGCCGAGTGCTGTACGGCAAGCGGGTCACCGACTTCCCGCACGTCAAGCGGGAGCTGACCGACGCCTACGTCCGCCTGGTGGCGATGAAGCTGTTCAGCGCGCGGGCCGTGGACTACTTCCGCACCGCCTCCCCCGAGGACCGCCGCTACCTGCTGTTCAACCCGATGACCAAGATGAAGGTCACCACCGAGGGCGAGAAGGTCATCGACCTGATGTGGGACGTCATCGCCGCCAAGGGCTTCGAGGCGGACACCTACTTCGACAAGGCCGCGAAGGACATCCGCGGCCTGCCGAAGCTGGAGGGCACCGTCCACGTCAACCTGGCGCTGATCCTCAAGTTCATGGGCAACTACCTGTTCGCCCCGGCCGACTACGCCCCGGTGCCGAGCCGCCTGGACGCCGCCGACGACGACTTCCTGTTCCGGCAGGGCCCGGCCCGCGGCCTCGGCGCGATCCGCTTCCACGACTGGCGCGCCGCCTACGACCGCCACGCCGCGCTGCCCAACGTCGCCCGCTTCCGCGAGCAGGCCGACGGCTTCTGCGCGCTGCTGCTCGAGAACGCGCCGAGCAAGGAGCAGCAGGCGGACCTGGACTTCCTGCTGGAGATCGGCCAGCTGTTCGCGCTGATCGTCTACGGCCAGCTGGTGCTGGAGCAGGCCGAGTTGACCGGCCTGACCGCCTCCGAGGACGGCGGCGACGTGCTGGACCGGATCTTCGACGCGCTGGTCCGCGACTTCTCCGCGCACGCCACCGAGCTGCACGGCAAGGCCTCGGCCACCGAGGAGCAGGCCGCCTGGGCGCTGACGAACGTGCGCCGCCCGGTCGCCGACCCGGCGCGGGACGCGCGGGTGTGGGAGCGGGTCGAGGCGCTCTCCGGCGCGTACGAGATGCGGCCGTAGGGCGGAGCGGCAGGACTCCGGGGGTGCCGGTCGGCGGGCCGGCACCCTCGGTTCATCGCTCCGGTTCACCGCTCCGGGGAGGTCCGGCCGTCGCCGAGGCCCATGTCACGGGCCCGGGCGACCGCCTCGGCGCGCGTGGCGACGTGCAGCTTCTCGAAGATGTGGGTGATGTGGTTGCGGACGGTCTTCTCCGCGACCACCAGCTCCCGGGCGATCCGTCGGTTGTCCAGCCCGCGCGCGACCAGGCCCAGTACCTCGGCCTCGCGGGCGGTGAGTTCGGGGAAGAGCTGCCCCGCCTCCCGCATCTTCGCCCCGGCCAGCAGGGCGGTGATCCGCCCGGCCACCTCGCCGCCGAACACCGCGCCGCCCGTCGCCACCGTCCGCACCGCGTGCAGCACCTCCTCCCGCCCGGCCCCCTTGACCAGGTAACCGCGCGCGCCCGCCTGGAGGGCGGCGAGCAGATTGCCGTCGTCGTCCGACATGGTCAGCATCAGCACCGGCGGCGGCGCCTCCCGGGTGGCGAGCTGTCGGACAGCCTCCAGTCCTGAGCCGTCGGGCAGCGAGAGGTCCATGATCACCACGTCGGGGTGGTGCCGGGCGACCGCCCCCGGAACGTCGGCGACCCGCTCCGCCTCGGCGACCACGAGGACACCCTCGGCGCTCTCCAGTGCCGCCTTGAGCCCCTCCCGGAACAGGGGGTGGTCGTCGACGATCAGTACACGGACGGGCGGCTCTCCGGCCGGGTCCGCGGGTTCCACCGGCTGTTCTTCATCCACCCGGCCGACACTATCAGCGGCGATCACGTGACTTTCCGTGACGTGCGCGTGAAGCCCTCCGCGTGTCGGCCCGGCGCCCGCCGCACCCGACGGCGATGGACGGGCGGCGGACGGATAACAGATGACAGTCGACAGCTGACAGATTTTGAACTCTGTCAGCTGTCGACTGTCATCTCACCGCGGCCTCCCGGCCTCGCGCCCTCACCCCTGCGGATCGGCCTGCCCCGAGCGCATGGGCCTGCTGTCCCACTCCGGCCCCAGGGCGGCGCCGGGGGTCCCGACGCGGCCCAGGACGGCGGTGACCGGTCCGCGGCGGCCGGCCCGGAGGCCGTACCGCTCCCCCGCCCGGACGTAGACCAAGTCGCCGGGGAGCAGCGGCACTTCACCGAGCTCGCCGAGGAAGGAGGAGGCTCCGGAGAGGACCACCAGGAAGGCGTCGGCGGCCCGGTCCGCGTACGGTCCGCAGACACCGACCGGGTCGAGCCGTACGGTGCCCACCTCCACCTGCCGCCAGCTCGGGGCGGGTGCGGAGCCCGACCGCTGGGCCGGGATGACGGCCCGGGGCGGGGTGGGACGGACGGTGAGCACGGCGGTCGGCGCGCCGCGGACGGCGGTGAGCCGGTAGGAGGTGCCGGGCCGGTGGTGCAGCACCTCGCCCGGGGAGAGGATCCGGCCGCCCGCGAGCAGCCGACCGGAGAGCACCACGGTCACCGATTCGACGGATTCGTAAGGGAGTTGCTCGACCCGGACGCCCGGCGGCAGCGCCTCGACGGTGAGTCCGGCGCGGACGGCCGGCCGCTGCTCGGGGTCGATCAGCCGCTGGAACGCGGGTGCGGTGCGGGGGACGGCAGCGGGGACGAGTATCACGAGGGGTCTCCTCGGATCGAGGACTGGCAGGACCCGTCGGGGCCGGTCAGGGCCGGTCGCGGCGGGTGGCGCGGCGGCGCGCCGGGGCGGCCCGGGCGCCGGCGGTGTGCCGGGGGACGGCGAGGGTCAGGCAGAGCAGTTCCGCGCCGAGCGGTCCGGCTTCGAGGTGCAGCGTGCGGCCGCGGTGGGCCATCAGCAGGTCCCCCACGGAGGCCAAGTGATCGGTCTCGTCGGAGAGTTGCCCGACGACGGCGGCTCCGCGCAGCACGTGCAGGACGGTCTCGGTGTCGGGCCGGCCCGCGAGCACGTGGTGGGCGCCGGGGCTCAGCCGCAGGTGGTCGAAGGTCTCGCAGGCGCTGGCGAGCATCGGGCGCCGGGCGAGGGAGCGGATCCGTACCCGCTCGCCGTTCGGGCCGATGACGACCATGGCCGCGCCGGTGTCGGTGGTGACGATCACCTGGGGTCACCTTCTTCGGAGGAGGGCGGGACGGCGAGGACGGCGTGGAAGTACTCCAGTCCTGCCGTGCCGGCGGCCAGCACGGTCCGCGAGCCGAGCGGCAGCACGATCGCGGTGCCCTCGACCAGCGGCAGGCCGGCCTCGGCACGCTCCGGATGGTCCTGGCGGTCCTGGTGGTCCGGCTGGTTCGGCTGGTTCGGGTGCACGGCGCCCTCGGGCAGTTCGGCGAGACCGGAGCCGGCGGTGACGTAGAGCGCGTGCTCGACGCCGTCGGCGGCCACCTCGGTGCGCCGGCCCGGGTCGAGCCGTTGCAGGCCGACGCCGCGCAGCGGTCCGGCGAGCAGGCGGCCGGGGTCGACGGCGCCTCGGCGGCGCAGGTCGGTGATCACGGTGCCCGACATGACGGGCGCTCCTTCCGGTCGCGGGCGGGCGCTGCGGTCCGCCTCTGTGATCCACCGTGCGCCGCCCGTTGTCCCGACCACACGGGGGTGTCGTCCCGTCCGGCTCCCAGCCCGCTCCCATCCGGGATCCCGGCCCCGTCCCGGCCGGATCCCGCTCCGGTCGCGCCAGGGTCCCGCCCTGGTCGCGTCCCGGTCGCGCCCCCGGTCCGGTCGCGGCTCCCGATCCCGCGCACCGCCCTCCGCACGCACCCAGGGAACCCCGTCCGCGCGCACCCCGGGAGCCCCCGTCCGCGACCGCCCCGAGCCGCCCGGAACGACGTACGGTGGAACCGGAGGCCGTGTCATGCACGTCACCGGAACCCACTTCACCCGCTTCGCCGACCGCACCGAGGCGGGCCGTCGGCTGGCCGCCCGGCTCGGGCACCTGGCCGGCCCCGACACCGTGATCGTGGCGCTGCCGAGGGGCGGCGTGCCGGTGGCCGCCGAGGTCGCCGCGGCGCTCGGCGCACCGCTGGACATCTGCGTGATCCGCAAGCTCGGCGTGCCGTACCAGCCCGAGCTGGGCATGGGGGCGATCGGCGAGGACGGCGTCCGGGTGCTGAACGAGCAGGTGATCCGGTTCTCCTCGGTCACGGACGGCCAACTGGCCGAGGTGGAACGGCGCGAGCGCACCGAGCTGGCGCGCCGGGCCCGCCGCTACCGGGGTGACCGGCCGCGCGCCGACCTGCGCGGACGGACGGTGGTCGTGGTGGACGACGGCATCGCCACCGGGTCCACCGCCCGGGCGGCCTGCCGGATCGTCCGGGAGCGCGGCGCGGCGCGGGTGGTGCTCGCGGTGCCGGTCGCGCCCGCGGACTGGGCCGAGCGTCTCGACGAGGTCGCCGACGAACTGGTCTGCGTCGACACGCCGTCCCCGTTCTACGCGATCGGCGAGTTCTACGCCGACTTCTCGCAGACCGAGGACGAGGAGGTGCTGCGGCTGCTGGCCGAGGCCGCCGCCGGCGACCAACCCGGGGCCTCCGCCGGGGTCGACCGGGAGCTGCCGCTGCCCGTCGCCGGGGTCCGCCTCGCGGGCCGGCTGACCGTCCCGGTCGGCGCGCGCGGGGTCGTCGTCTTCGCGCACGGCAGCGGCAGCGGCCGGCACAGCCCGCGCAACCGGCACGTCGCCGAGTACCTGAACCGCACCGGGCTGGCCACGCTGCTGTTCGACCTGCTCACCGAGGCCGAGGAGCCCGACCGGCGGAACGTGTTCGACGTGGCGCTGCTGGGCGGCCGGCTGACGGCCGTCGCCCGGCGGCTGGGCCCGGCGGAGGGCGGCCCGGACGCCACCGTGCCCGAGACCCGGGGCCTGCCGCTCGGCCTGTTCGGTGCCAGCACCGGCGCCGCGGCCGCTCTGCACACCGCCGCCGAACTGGGCCCGGCGGTACGCGCCGTGGTCTCCCGGGGCGGCCGCCCGGACCTCGCCGCGCCCGACACCCTGGCCCGGGTCCGCGCCCCGACGCTGCTCGTCGTCGGGTCGCTGGACCCCACCGTGCTCGACCTCAACCGGCGGGCCCGGAGCCGACTGCGCTGCGAGACCGGGCTCGCGGTGGTGCCGCACGCGAGCCACCTGTTCGAGGAGCCGGGGACCCTGGACCGGGTCGCCGAGCTGGCCGCGGACTGGTTCCTCCGCCACCTCCCGCGCCCCGTCGGCCCCGGGAGCGCGTGACCGTCCCATTGCGCAGACTTCGTGCTTCACCCCCGGTGAGCAGCGCATTTTGCGCAGCTGACAGCGGGAATTTCTGATCAGCTTGTACACATTGAGCAGTCAAAATCCGACCTGTTGCCCAACCACCCCGACAGGAGCAAGCTCTCCGCAACCACACCGCCCACCCGTTCGGTGCGGTCGCGATCCAGCGGAAGCCTCGACGGCGAGGCCCGAAGTGGAGGAACGAGCGATGACCCCGCAGTCCCACGCCCTTGAGTTGACCCCCGAGGAGCGCGAGGCCGGTCTTGACGCCGACCAGCTGCGCCGCCTCGTCGGCCTCGTCGAGCACGACGCCGCCGCCGACCCCTTCCCGGTGACGGCCCAGGACGCGGTCGTCTTCGTGGTCGGCAACGCCACCCAGACGGCGCAGTTCTACCAGGTCGTCTTCGGCATGGAGCTGGTCGCCTACTCCGGCCCGGAGACCGGCCGCCGCGACCGCAAGGCGTACGTGCTCCGCTCCGGCTCCTGCCGCTTCGTGATCAAGGGCGGCGTCCAGCCGGACAGCCCGCTGCTGGACCACCACCGCCGCCACGGCGACGGCGTCGTCGACCTCGCCCTGGAGGTCCCGGACGTCGACAAGTGCATCGAGCACGCCCGCGCGACCGGCGCCACCGTGCTGGAGGAGCCGAACGACGTCTCGGACGAGAACGGCACCGTGCGCCGCGCGGCCATCGCCACCTACGGCGAGACCCGCCACACCCTGATCGACCGCTCCCGCTACCACGGCCCGTACCTGCCGGGCTACGTCGTCGCGGAGAGCCGGGTCACCCACCCGGAGGGCTCGCCCAAGCGCCTCTTCCAGGCCCTCGACCACGCCGTCGGCAACGTCGAACTGGGCCGGATGGACGAGTGGGTGGCGTTCTACAACCGCGTCATGGGCTTCGTGAACATGGCCGAGTTCGTCGGCGACGACATCGCCACCGACTACTCCGCGCTGATGTCCAAGGTCGTCGCCAGTGGCAACCACCGGGTGAAGTTCCCGCTCAACGAGCCGGCCATCGCCAAGAAGAAGTCCCAGATCGACGAGTACCTGGAGTTCTACACCGGCCCCGGCTGCCAGCACATGGCGCTCGCCACCAACGACATCCTCACCACCGTGGACGTGCTGCGGGCGCGCGGCGTGGAGTTCCTCTCCACCCCGGACTCCTACTACGACGACCCGGAGCTGCGCGCGCGGATCGGCAAGGTCCGGGTGCCGGTCGAGGAGCTGAAGAAGCGCGGCATCCTGGTCGACCGCGACGAGGACGGCTACCTGCTGCAGATCTTCACCAAGCCGATCGGCGACCGCCCCACCGTCTTCTACGAGTTCATCGAGCGGCACGGTTCGCTCGGCTTCGGCAAGGGCAACTTCAAGGCGCTCTTCGAGTCCATCGAGCGCGAGCAGGACCGACGCGGCAACCTGTGAGCGTCCGAGGGCTCTGACGGGCCCCAACGAGCTCTGTAGAAGCCCGGACGGACCCTGACAAGGGTCTGTCCGGGCCCTGACAGGCTCTGGCAGGCTCTGACGAACGGATCTCTGCCGAACGGTCGAGGAGGACCACGGAGATGGCGTACTACCGGCAGCTGGGAAGCATCCCGCCCAAGCGGCACACCCAGCACCGCACCCCCGAAGGCGGGCTGTACTACGAGGAGTTGATGGGCGAGGAGGGGTTCTCCTCGGACTCCTCACTGCTCTACCACCGGGGCATCCCCTCGGCGGTGGTCAACGCGGTGCCGTGGGAGCTGCCGGACCAGTCCACGGTGCCCAACCACCCCCTCCTCCCCCGCCATCTCAAGCTGCACGAGCTGTTCGCGGACCAGGACTGGAAGTCCGCGGACGTCGTCGGCAGCCGCCGGCTCGTCCTCGGCAACGGCGACGTGCGGATCTCGTACGTCGCCGCCGGGGCCCCGAGCGAGCTCTACCGCAACGGGCTCGGCGACGAGTGCGTGTACGTGGAGTCCGGCTCCGGCACGGTCGAGACGGTGTTCGGCTCGATCGAGGTCGGGCAGGGCGACTACGTGGTCATCCCCCGTGCCACCACCCACCGTTGGGTGCCGGCCGGGGACGAGCCGCTGCGCGCGTACTGCATCGAGGCGAACAGCCACATCACCCCGGTCAAGCGCTACCTGTCCAAGTACGGGCAGCTGCTGGAGCACGCGCCGTACTGCGAGCGGGACTTCCGCGGACCGGTCGGCCCGCTGGTCGTGGACGCCCCCGGGGACGTCGACGTACTGGTCAAGCATCGCGGCCCGAACGGGATCGCGGGCACCCGCTACACCGTGCCGCACCACCCGTTCGACGTGGTCGGCTGGGACGGCTGCCTGTACCCGTACGCGTTCAACATCAAGGACTTCGAGCCGATCACCGGCCGGATCCACCAGCCGCCGCCGGCCCACCAGGTCTTCGAGGGCAACGGCTTCGTGATCTGCAACTTCGTCCCGCGCAAGGTGGACTACCACCCGCTGGCGATCCCGGTGCCGTACTACCACGCCAACGTGGACAGCGACGAGGTCATGTTCTACTGCGGCGGCGACTACGCGGCCCGCAAGGGCTCCGGCATCGGCCAGGGCTCGATCTCGCTGCACCCGGGCGGGCACACCCACGGGCCGCAGCCGGGGGCGTACGAGCGCAGCATCGGCGCGGAGTTCTTCGACGAGCTGGCCGTCATGGTGGACACCTTCCGCCCGCTGGAGCTCGGCGAGGGCGGCCGGGCCACTGAGGACGCCAACTACGCCTGGACCTGGGCCGGTCGGGGGCCCGGGCGATGAACGCGCTGCCTTCGGGGGGTGTGATCCCCGAGCTGTTCCGCGGACTGTTCGACGACGCGGCGGTGTTCCCGCCCGGGAACCTGCCGGTCGCCGAGGCGGTGCCCGCGCACCGGGCGCACCGCGCGGCCTGGTACGCCGAGGCGGTCGGGCCCTTCCTCTGCGGGGCCGGCCGACTGGGTGCGCTGGCCGCGGCGGTCTCGGCCGGCGCGGTTCCGGGCGCCGCGGGGGCGGACGACTCGGTGGTGGCGGGCGACCGGCCGCTCAAGGTCGGGCTGGTGCTGCCGGGGGGCAGCATCGAGCTCGCCCCGGCGCTCGCCGCCGCCGCACCGTTCGAGCTGGCCGGCGTCGAGCTGGCCACCCGGGACGCCGCCGAGGCGGTGGCCGCGCTGGACCGGCTGCTGCCCCCGGACGTCCCCGCCGCCGTCGAACTCCCGCGCGAACTGCTGCGCGGGGACGGGCTGGACGCCGTCCTGGACGTGCTGGTGGACAGCCCGTACCGGGCGAAGTTCCGCACCGGCGGGCTGGTCGCCGAGGCCTTCCCGGACGAGGACGAACTGGCCGCCTTCCTCACCGGCTGCGCGCAGCGCGGACTGCCGTACAAGTGCACGGCCGGGCTGCACAACGCCGTCCGGCACACCGATCCGGAGACCGGCTTCGAGCACCACGGCTTCCTGAACGTGCTGCTGGCCGCGCAGGAGACCGACCGGGCCGCAGCCGCGGCGGTGCTGGCGGAACGCGACGGCGAGGTGCTGGCCAAGGCGGCACGCGCACTGACGGACCGTCAGATCGTGGTGATCCGCAACTCGTTCACCGCGTTCGGCACCTGTAGCATCGCCGAGCCCCTGGGTGACCTGGCCGCGCTCGGCCTGCTGTCGTCGCCCAGTCCACTGCACCAGGAGGACCGTTGAGCACCACCCCCAGCAGCTGGCTCGCCAGCGCCCAAGACTCGCCGTTCGGCGTGCACAACCTGCCGTACGGCGTCTTCACCGCCGCCGACCAGCCCGGGCGGCGCCGGATCGGCGTGCGCGTCGGGGACTTCGTGCTGGACGCCGGGGCGGCCGCCCGCGCGGCCGGAGCGCCGTCGGTGCTGCTGGACGCGGACTCGCTCAACCCGCTGATGGCGGCGGGGCGCCCGGTCTGGAGCCGGGTGCGGGCGGACCTCACCACCTGGCTCACCGACGAGTCCTTCCGCGAGGCCCTGTCGCCGGCGCTGCTGCCGGCCGACGAGGTGGAGCTGCACCTGCCGTTCGAGGTCGCCGACTACGTCGACTTCTACGCCTCCGAGCACCACGCCACCAACCTGGGCCGGATCTTCCGCCCGGGCTCGGAGCCGCTCACCCCCAACTGGAAGCACCTGCCGATCGGTTACCACGGGCGGGCGGGCACGGTCGTGGTCTCCGGCACGCCGGTGGTGCGGCCGTCCGGGCAGCGCAAGGCGCCCGCCGACGCCGCGCCGACCTTCGGGCCGTCCCGCCGGCTCGACATCGAGGCCGAGGTCGGCTTCGTCGTCGGCACGCCGTCGGAGCTGGGCCGGCCGGTCGCGCTGGACGACTTCCGCGAGCACGTGTTCGGCGTCTGCCTGCTCAACGACTGGTCGGCGCGCGACATCCAGGCCTGGGAGTACGTGCCGCTCGGCCCCTTCCTCGGCAAGTCCTTCGCGACCTCCATCTCGCCGTGGATCGTGCCGCTGGACGCCCTGGAGCACGCCCGGGTCACGCCGCCGGAGCGCGACGTCGAGCCGCTGGCGTACCTGGACGACCGGGGCGGCGAGCCGTGGGGCCTGGACCTGGCGATGGAGGTCCGGCTGAACGGGCACCAGGTCTCCCGGCCGCCGTTCGCCACCATGTACTGGACGGCGCAGCAGCAGCTGACCCACATGACGGTCAACGGCGCCTCACTGCGCACCGGCGACCTGTTCGCCTCGGGGACGGTCAGCGGGCCGGAGCGGGACACCCGGGGCGCGCTGATCGAGCTGACCTGGAACGGCGAGGAGCCGCTGAAGCTCCCGGACGGGACGACCCGGACGTTCCTCGAGGACGGCGACGAGGTGACCATCACCGCCACGGCGCCCGGGCCGGACGGCGCCGTGATCGGGTTCGGCGAGGTCACCGGGCGCGTGCGGGGCTGAGGGCTCACGACCGACGGATGACGGATGACAGATAACAGCTGACAGATTTCATCATCTGTCAGCTGTCATCTGTTACCCCACCGCCGGCGGCTCCCGCCTACAGCCGCGAGCCGCCGGTGGCGTCGACCACGCGCCCCGTCATCCACCGCGCGTCGTCCGAGGCGATGAAGGCGACGACGTCCGCGATGTCCTCCGGCGCCCCGACCCGGCCGAGCGCGGCGACCGAGGCCGCCCAGGCCCGCGCCTCCGGATCGCCCAGGAACTCCGCATTGAGGTCGGTGTCGATGATCCCGGGCGCCACGGAGTTGACGGTGATCCCGCGCGGCCCGAGCTGCTGGGCGAGGTTGAGCGAGAAGGTGTCCAGCGCGCCCTTGGTGGCGCCGTAGGCCATGATCTCCGGCATGGCGAGCCGGGCCAGGCCGCTGGAGATGTTGATGATCCGGCCGCCGTCACGCAGTCGCTCCAGCCCGTGCTTGACGATGAAGAACGGTGCGCGGACGTTGACCGCGAAGACCTCGTCGAACTCCTCCTCGGTCAGGTCGGCGAGGTCGGAGCTGCGCCCGATCCCGGCGTTGTTCACGATGATGTCGATGCCCCCGGCCGGCGCGTACTCGCCGATCCGCGCGTCGAAGGCCTCCCACAGCGCGACGGCATCGCCGTGCCGCCCGAGCGCGGCGGGCAGCGCGAAGGCCCGCCCGCCGTCCGCCCGGATACCCGCCACCACCTCCTCCGCCGCCACCGCATCGCGGGCGTAGCCGACGGCGACGGTGGCGCCGTCCCGCCCGAGCCGGCGGGCGATGGCCCGGCCGATCCCCCTGCTGCCCCCCGTGACCAGTGCCGTCTTGCCCTGAAGCCTGTCCGCGCCCATGTCCGAGCCCCCTCCTGCTTGCACTCAACGTATTTCTTGAGCGATCGCTCAAAAAATACGCTAGCACACACTTCTTGAGTGAGTGCTCTAAAATTCAGCGCATGACAGAGGCGCACGCGGCGACAACAGCATCCCCGGACGGGCCCACCGGCCCGCCGCGCACTCCCCGTCGCGGACGCCCGCCGGCCTTCGACCGCGCCGAGGCCCTGGCCGCGGCCACCCGGCTGTTCTGGCAGCACGGCTACGAGGCCACCTCCGTCACCGACCTCACCACCGCCATGGGCATCCGCCCCGGCAGCCTGTACGCGGCCTTCGGTGACAAGCGGTCGCTGTTCGAGGAGGTGGTCCGCCAGTACGGCCACTCCCCCGCCGGCGAGTTCGCGGCCGTCGCGCTGGCGGAGGAGCCCACCGCGTACGGCGCCTTCGCCCGCATCCTGCGCGAGGCCGCCGCCGTCTACGCCGACCCGTCGCATCCGGCCGGCTGCCTGGTGATCTCCGCCGCCACCAATGTGACCCCGCAGGACGCCGTCATCCAGGACCAGCTGCGCGAGCGACGCAACGGGAACCTGCGCACCTTCGAGGAGCGGCTGCGCCGGGCACAGCAGGACGGCGAACTGCCGCCGGAGGCCGACCCGAAGGGGCTGGCCGGCTACTTCGGTGCGGTCCTCCAGGGCATGTCCCAGCAGGCCCGCGACGGCGCCACCCCCGCCGACCTGGCCCGCACCGCCGAACTCGCCCTGCGCGCCTGGCCGTAGCGCCTCCCGCGCACCGCGGAGCGCCCCTGGAGCGCCCGTCGGAAACATGATCGCCGGGCGAGTGATCACAACGGGCGCCCGCCCCGGTACGGTGGACGGCGGGAATCGGCATCGCCGACGACATCACCGAGGAACGGGAGCGGGCCCGATGAACGCAGAGGTGGCGGAGGTCCAGGCGTTCCTGGACGGCGGCGTCGGACGGCTCGTGCTGAACCGCCCCCGGGCGCTCAACTCGCTGACCCACGGCATGGTCACCGCCCTGCGCGCCACCCTGGACGACTGGGCCGCGGACGACCGGATACGCGCCGTCGTGCTGACCGGCGCGGGCGAGCGCGGCCTGTGCGCGGGCGGCGACATCCGCGCGATGCACGACGACGCCAAGGCGGGCGGGGCCGGCACCCGGGCGTTCTTCCGCGACGAGTACCGGCTGAACGCGCTGATCGCCCGCTACCCGAAGCCGTACGTCGCGGTCATGGACGGCATCACCATGGGCGGCGGCGTCGGCGTGTCCGCCCACGGCGCGGTGCGGATCGTCACCGAGCGGTCCACCGTCGCGATGCCCGAGACCCGGATCGGGATCGCCCCGGACGTCGGCGGCAGTCGGCTGCTCGCCCACGCCCCGGGCGAGTTGGGCACCCACCTCGGGCTCAGCGCGGCCTCGATGGGCCCGGGCGACGCCCTGCTGTGCGGGTTCGCGGACCACTTCGTGCCCTCGCGGCGCATCCCGGACCTGCTCGACGCCCTGGGCCGGAGCACCGCCACGGCGCCCGACAGCACCACCGCCGTCGCCTCCGCCGTCGCGGCCGTCGTCGCCGCGCACGCCGAGCCCGCGCCGCCCGCCGCACTGGCCGCCCAGCGCCCCTGGATCGACGCCTGCTACGCGGCCGACACGGTCGAGGAGATCGTCGACCGGCTGCTGAACTCCGGTGTCCCGGAGGCGAAGGAGGCCGCCGAGGCCGTCCTGGCGAACTCCCCCACCGCCGTGAAGACCACCCTGGCCGCGCTGCGCCGCGCCCGTACGCTCCCCTCGCTGGAGGCCGTGCTCGACCAGGAGTACCGGATCTCCTGCGCCGCGCTGGAGGGCCACGACATGGTCGAGGGCGTCCGCGCGCAGGTGATCGACAAGGACCGCAACCCCCGGTGGAAGCCCGGCACGCTCGCCGAGGTGACGGAGGCGGACGTCGCCCGCTTCCTCGCCCCGCGCGTGGGCGACGAACTGGGCCTGGCCTGAGCCCCACCGCCTTCCCCACTTTCACGGCACACCTGGAGCCCGCCATGAACCACCCGGTCCCGCCGCCGACTCCGGCCGGGGGCACCGACCCGCTGTCCCGGGTGCCGCTGGGCGAGCAGGTGCGCGGGCTGCTGCTGGAGGGCCTGCTGAACGGCCGCTGGCAGCCCGGGGACCGGATCGTCGAGCGGCGCCTGGCCGCCGAGTTGAACGTCAGCCAGGCGCCGGTCCGCGAGGCGCTGCGCGCGCTCCAGACCCTCGGGCTGCTCGACGCCGAGCCCAACCGGGGCGTGCGGGTGCGCGAGATCGGACCGGCCGAGCTGCGCGAGGTCTACCAGGTGCGGGCCGCGCTGGAGCGGCTGGCCGCCGAGTCGGCGGTGGTCCGGCTGGCCGGGGACACCACCGCACTGGAGCGGCACGCCGAGCGGATGGCGGCGGCCGCGGCGGCGGGCGACGCCCTCGGCCAGGCCCGGCACGGGGTGGCCTTCCACCGCGAGATCGTCGCCGCCTCCGGCAACGGGACGCTGCTGCGGGCCTGGGAGGGCCTCGGGGTCGAGGTGTGGACGGTGCTGTCGCTGCACCGGGTCCGGCCGGAACTGCACGAGAACGCCGCCGACCACCGGCCGCTGATCGAGGCCTTCCGGCGGCAGGACCCGGCGGTCGGCCGGCTGCTGGCCGAGCACGTCCTGGAGTACGCCCGGCACTCCGACTGAGCCGCTCGGGCCGGGGTTGCCCTTCCGCATAAAGTTCGTATAGAGATGATCGATCATCTCTCAAACTACCCACCAGTAGCGGTTGACGGGCCGCCCGATCACTCTCTACCGTCCAAATAGTTCCATGGAGAGAAATGCTATTCCGCATCCTGGAATGAGCACCCTGAAGCGCACCGGTAAAGGGGAACCACCCGTGTCCCAGCTCGACCAGCTTCCCGACCACGACCCCGAGGAGATCGCGGAGTGGCGCGCGTCCCTCGACGCCGCCCGCGACTTCGGCGGACCGAACCGCGCCGCCCACCTGCTGCGCCGCCTCGTCGAGCACGCCGAGCTGCAGCGGCTCGACGTCCCTCCGCTGCTGGACACCCCGTACGTCAACACCATCCCCACCGCCGCCGAACCGGAGTTCCCCGGCGACGAGGAGATGGAGCGCCGGATCACCGCCTGGAACCGCTGGAACGCCGCCGCCATGGTGACCAGGGGCAACCACCGCGGCGGCCTGGGCGGGCACATGGCCACCTACGCCTCCGCCGCCTGGCTGTACGAGGTCGGCTTCCAGCACTTCTTCCGCGGCAAGGAGGCCGACGGCTCCGGCGACCAGCTGTACGTGCAGGGCCACGCCGCCCCCGGCGTCTACGCCCGCGCGTTCCTGGAGGGCCGGGTCTCCGAGGCCCAGCTGGACCGCTTCCGCCAGGAGGCCGGCGGCGACGGCCTGCCCTCCTACCCGCACCCGCGCCGACTGCCCTGGTTCTGGGAGTTCCCGACCGTCTCGATGGGCCTCGGGCCGCTCTCCGCGATCCACCAGGCCCGGTTCAACCGCTACCTGACCGCGCGCGGTATCAAGGACACCTCCGGCTCGCACGTGTGGGCCTTCCTCGGCGACGGAGAGATGGACGAGCCCGAGTCCACCGCCGCGCTCGCGCTGGCCGCCCGGGAGGGCCTGGACAACCTCACCTTCGTCGTCAACTGCAACCTGCAGCGCCTGGACGGGCCGGTGCGCGGCAACGGCAAGATCGTGCAGGAGCTGGAACGCCGCTTCCGCGCGGCCGGCTGGAACGTGGTCAAGTCGCTGTGGGGCGAGGCCTGGGACGAGCTGCTGGCCCGCGACACCACGGGCGCACTGGTCCGCCGGCTCGGCGAGGTGCCGGACGGACAGTTCCAGACCTACGCCGCCTCGGACGCCGGGTACGTCCGCGAGCACCTCTTCCACAGCTCGCCCGAACTGCGGGCGCTCGCCGACACCGTGGACGACCGGCGGCTGATCGAGACGGTCGCCACCTCCCGGGGCGGCCACGAGCCGCGCAAGGTGTACGCGGCCTACCGCGCGGCGCTGGAACACCGGGGCGCGCCCACCGTGGTGCTGGTGCAGACCGTCAAGGGCTGGACGCTCGGCCCCGGCTTCGAGTCCCGCAACGCCAACCACCAGATGAAGAAGCTCTCCGGAGCCGAGTTCCGGGCCATGCGCGACCTGCTCGAACTCCCCATTCCGGACGCCGCGTTGAACGACCCGCTGCCCCCGTACGCGCACCCCGGCCCGGACTCGCCGGAGGCCCGCTACCTGCGCGAGCGCCGCGCCGCACTGGGCGGGCCGGCGCCCGCCCGCCGGGTGCGCTTCACCCCGCTGCCGGCCCCGCCCGCGAAGCCCTTCGAGACGCTGTTCAAGGGCTCCGGCAACCAGGAGATCGCCACCACCATGGCCTTCGTCCGGCTGGTCAAGGACCTGCTGCGGGACAAGGCGACCGGCCACCGCTGGGTGCCGATCGTCCCGGACGAGGCGCGCACCTTCGGCATGGAGTCGCTCTTCCCGACCGCCGGGATCTACTCCCCGCTCGGGCAGACCTACGACCCGGTCGACCGCGACCAGCTGCTCCACTACAAGGAGTCGACGACCGGCCAGATCCTCAACGAGGGCATCACCGAAGCCGGTTCAATGGCCTCGCTGACCGCCGCCGCGACCTCGTACGCGACCCACGGCGAGCCGGTCGTCCCGTTCTACATCTTCTACTCGATGTTCGGCTGGCAGCGCACCGCCGACCAGATGTGGGCGATGGCCGACCAGTTGGGCCGCGGCTTCCTGGTCGGCGCCACCGCCGGCCGCACCACCATGACCGGCGAGGGCCTCCAACACGCCGACGGCCACTCCCAGTTGATCGCCTCCACCAACCCGGCCGCGCTCTCCTACGACCCGGCGTTCGGCTACGAGGTGGCCGTGATCGTCCGCGAGGGCCTGCGCCGGATGTACGGCGGCAGCGAGCAACACCCCCACGGCGAGGACGTGTTCTACTACCTCACCGTCTACAACGAGCCGCTGGTGCAGCCCGCGCTCCCGGACGGCGAGGAGGTCGTGGACAGCATCCTGCGCGGCCTCTACCGCTACCGCACGGCGGACGCCGCCGCGTCGTCCGCCACCCCGGCCGTCGACCTGCCCGCCGACCCGCCGCGGCTCCAACTGCTCGCCTCCGGCACCGCCGTGCAGTGGGCCCTGACGGCGCAGCGGCTGCTCGGCGAGGAGTGGGGCGTGGCGGCCGACGTCTGGTCCGCACCCTCCTGGACGGAGCTGCGCCGCGAGGCGCTGGACTGCGACGCGGCCAACCTGGCGCAGGCCGCGGCCGGTACCGGCGCGGCGGCCCGCGTCCCGTACGTGACCAGGGCGCTGGCCGGAGCGCCCGGGCCGGTGCTGGCGGTCAGCGACTGGATGCGCGCGGTGCCGGACCAGATCCGCCCGTGGGTGGAGCAGGACTGGACCTCGCTGGGCACCGACGGCTTCGGCCTCTCGGACAGCCGGGCGGCGGCGCGGCGGCACTTCGGGGTGGACGCCGAGTCGGTGACGGTCGCGGCGCTGGCCGCGCTGGCCCGCCGGGGCGAGGTGAAGGCGGAGACCGTACGGCAGGCGGCGGAGCGCTACGGCGTCCGCTTCTGACCGGCCCGGCGTCCGTCCGGCCGGCACTCCGTCCCGCCGCCTCCGTCCGACCGCCCCGCCGCCGCCTCCGTCCCCTGGTGACCGGCGTCTCGCATACCAAGACTGGCGCGAGGCGGGGCGCGTCGTAGATCGTTGGGTGGTCAGGGCGCTCCCACGGGCGCCGAGCAGCGGAAATGGGAGTCGACGGCGATGACCGAGACCGAGACCTACGAGACGATCCTGGTCGAGCGCAAGGGCCGGGTGGGGCTGATCACGCTCAACCGGCCCAAGGCGCTCAACGCGCTGAACACCCAGCTGATGAACGAGGTGGTCGCCGCCGCGACCGCCTTCGACCGGGACCCGGAGGTCGGCTGTCTGGTGATCACCGGCTCGGAGAAGGCCTTCGCGGCCGGCGCCGACATCAAGGAGATGCAGGGCAACCGGTTCCCGGACGTCTACCTGGACGACTGGCTGGGCCCGTGGGACCGGCTCGGCGCCCTGCGCAAGCCGGTGATCGCGGCGGTCGCCGGGTTCGCGCTGGGCGGCGGCTGCGAGTTGGCCATGCTGTGCGACGTCCTGCTGGCGGCGGACACCGCGAAGTTTGGGCAGCCGGAGATCAAGCTCGGCGTGATCCCGGGCATCGGCGGCTCGCAGCGGCTGACCCGGGCGGTCGGCAAGGCGAAGGCCATGGAGCTGTGCCTGACCGGTCGGATGATGGGCGCCGAGGAGGCCGAGCGGGCCGGGCTGGTCTCCCGGATCGTCCCCGCCGACCAGCTGCTGTCCGAGGCGCTGGCCACCGCCGAGACGATCGCGGCGATGTCCGCCCCGGCCGCGATCATGATGAAGGAGAGCGTCAACCGCGCCTTCGAGACGACGCTCGCCGAGGGCGTCCGCTTCGAGCGCCGGCTCTTCCACGCGGCCTTCGCCACGGCGGACCAGAAGGAGGGCATGACGGCCTTCGCCGAGAAGCGCCCGCCGGAGTTCCAGAACCGCTGACGGCCGAGGACGGCTGACAACTGACGGCCGACGGATAACAGCTGACAGATTTCAGATTTCAGATGTTGAAATCTGAAATCTGTCAGCTGAACCCTGTCCGAGGACAGCCCCGCTCAGCCCTGCTCCTCCACCGCCACCGTGTTCAGCCGGGCGAGCCCGCTGCGGGTGGCGGCGACCACGATCTGGTCGCCCGGGGCCAGCCGCCGGGTGCGGTCGGGGAAGTTCCACTGCAGCTGTCCGCCGTGGGCGAAGCGCACCGCGATCACCCGGACGCCGCCCGGGTCCTCCAGGTCGTGCCGGTTCAGCCCGATCAGCCCGCTGCCGTCCTCCACCGTCAGCTCGGCGATCAGCAGCACGTGCCGGAGCACCGACAGCGTCCCGCGCACCTCGCGCCCCATCAGCGCCGCCGCGAAGGCGGGCGCGGCCAGGTAGGACACCGACCGGGAGGCCGCGTTGTCCAGCGTCTTGTAGAAGTGACTCGCGAAGTCGTCCTCGAACAGCCGCACCACCACCCGGACCTCGGGATTCCCGTGGCGCGCCTCCAGGGCCGCCTCCAGGTTGGTGGCGTCGTCCCCGCTGACCGCGACCAGCGCCCTGCTGTGCTTCAGCCGGGCCCGGCGCAGCTGCTGTTCGAACGGGCCGTCGCCCATCACCACCGGGATCCCCAGTGCCCGTACGGCGGCGATGCCGCGCGCCTGCGGGTCCCGCTCCATGCAGACCACCGGCACGCCCATGGTGTGCAGCTGGGTCGCGACCCGGGTGCCGACGTTGCCGAGGCCGACGACGATCACGTGGTCCCGGGTGCCCGCCCCGGGGTTGCGCGGCTGCCCGCGCCGCCCGGAGCCCAGCACCTCGACCGCGATCGCGGTGGCGACCGGCGCGAAGGTGATCCCGCAGATGGTGATCACCACCTGCGCGACCCGCTGCCAGAACCCGCCGGTGCCCGCCCCCGTCCCGGCGGCGACGTCGGAGAGCTGGTCCGGCTGGGCGGCGCCGGCCAGGTCGAGCAGCGCGATGTAGACGGTCCAGCCGAAGTTCCGGTTGAGGTACCAGAGCACGCCGAAGGCCAGCAGCACCGCCGCGAGGGCGGTGAGCAGCACCAGGCGCATCCGGGCGCTGGTGAAGAAGCGCATGGTGTCGAGCAGCCGCCAGCGCAGCCGTCTCATCCAGTCGATCGGTTCCCGGGGCTCGATCCGCAGCACCTGGAGCGCCGCCCGGCCGCCCGGCTCCCCCTCCCGGGCGGGGCCGGGCGAAGGCACCGGACCAGCCGCCGGCACCGGACCGGCCGCCGACATCAGCCCGGCCGGCGGCGTCGGCTCGGCCGAAGGCTCCGGGTCGGCCGCCGGCGCTGGTTCGGCCGACGGCGCCGGTTCGGGCCGTACGCCACCGGGGCGGATCGGCCCCTGGTCGCCGAACTCGGCGGCGAGCCGGACGAATTCGGCCGAGTCACCCTGCTGCTCGGGCAGCAGCCGGATCCTGCCGAGGTCCTGCCGGTCGATCTGGTCGGCGACCACGCAGATCCGGTCGGAGGTGATGTCGTCGTCGAACGCGATGTGCAGGTAACGCCCTTCGATCTCCACCGAGTTGGGCCGCCCGAGCGCCGCGGAGGCGAAGGCCGGGGCGGCGGTGGCGGAGCCGGAGAGCGCGGCACCGTTCCTGAGCAGCCGTTCGATGTTCTCGCCGAGCCGCTGGTTGAACATCCGGAACACGATGCGGATGTCCGGGTTGTGGTTCTGCGCGCTGAGCGCGGCATGGATGTTCTCCTGGTCGCTCCCCTCGACCAGGGCGAGGCCGCGCGCGGTGCCGATGGACACCGCACGCAGCGCCTCCTCGGTGACGCTGGTGTACTCCACGACCGCCGCCACGCCGGAGAGTTGCTCGATCTGCGGCGCGTGGTCGCGGGTCCGGTCGGCGACCAGGACGACGACCGGCACCTCGTAGTGCTCGACGAGTTCCAGGACCAGTCGGTGTGCCAGCGCGTTGCCCCCGCAGACGATGTAGTGCTGGCTGATCGGCTCGACCGGAGGGGTCCCCCACCCTTCAGAAGTCATACCGACGGATGGTATCGACGGCAAGTGTCCGGAGGGTGACGTTCCGGCGACCGCGGCGAATCCCCCGAACGGCCGTATCCGACGCGCGGTCCGACCGTGGCGCGGAGAGGCTGGGGTTCGTTCCCTGCCCGTCAGCCGGCCGCCCCGGCGTCAGCCCCGAGGAGTACGCCACCGTGGCCCCTCCGATCATCACCCCCGACGGCACCCCGGTCCAGGGTCCGCTCGGACTGCTCGCCAAGGCCGCCTGGCAGGTCCTGCTGGTCGCCGGACTCGCCTCGCTCGCCCTCGGGATCGTGGTCTTCGCCTGGCCCCGGGAGACGCTCCTGGTGGTGGGCGTGCTGTTCGGCCTCTACCTGCTGGTGATCGGCATCGTGCAGCTGATCGCCGCGTTCGGCACCCACTCCACCACCGCGCTGCGGGTGCTGGCCTTCATCAGCGGCGCGATCTGCGTGCTGCTGGGACTGCTCTGCTTCCGCAGTGCGGTGCAGTCGCTGCTGCTGCTCGCGCTCTGGATCGGGATCGGCTGGCTGTTCCGCGGCATCACCCAGCTCGCCGCCGCGATCTCCGACCCGATGATGCCCGCCCGGGGCTGGCAGGCCTTCGCGGGCGTGGCCAACACCCTGGCCGGTGTGCTGCTGATGGTGTGGCCGGTCGGGTCGATCACCGCGCTGGCCGTACTGTCCGGATGCTGGCTGGTGATCCTGGGCCTGGTCGAGATCGTGACGGCGCTCCAGGTCCGCAGCCGGGCCAAGCAGATCCCGTCCGGGGTCTGACAACAGCCGTCCGGTGCACCGAGGCCGCGTCCCGCCGGGGCGCGGCCTCAGCGCTGGGCGGAACGGCTCACTGACGCGGAGCGGCTCACGGACGCGGGGCGTAGCCGATCCGGAAGGTCGCGGCCTCCAGCCGTTCCGGGTCGAGCCGGACGTCGGTCAGCCGCTCGGCGAGCGCGAACGCGGCTTCGCCGCACAGGTCGTACGCCTCCGTCTCCAGCTCGAAGCCGCAGGCGGTCAGCAGCTCGGGGATGCCGGGCGCCTCGGCGTCCGTGCCGTCCCGCTGGTCGGGGAAGAGCGGCTCGAAGTGCAGCCGCTGGATGCCGTGCTCCCACCAGTGGAAGTGGTCGGCCCCCAGGGCGTTGCGGTAGTGCGAGACCAGCCGGGTGCCCTCGGCGAGCCGGAGGATCTCCGCGTCCAGGGTGCCGAGGTAGCCGAAGGGCTCCACCGCGAGTGCCCAGCCGTCGAGTTCGGTGACGGCGACGAGCAGCCGGTCCTCGGCGGGGTCGAACAGCTCCCTGGCCTCGGCGTCGGCCCCGTTCGTGTAGGAGCTCCAGCGGGCCACCACCCCCTCCAGCCCGGCGGCACCCGTCCCCGGCAGGGCGTTGAAGCGGCGCAGCAGTTCACCGGCCTCGAGCCCCTGCACCTGGGTGAGGCAGCAGGCCTCACCCAGGACGGGGTAGCGCCGGGTGAACCAGGTGTAGTCCGTGGCGTGTGCGGTCATGACGGCGATGCTGCCAGACGCCTCGGACAGCGCCCGCCCGAGGCCGTCAGAGCCAGACCGGCTCGTCCGTTCCCCAACGGCCCGGCGGGCGCGACCAGTCGGCGGGCGCCCCCTCGTACCCGATCGGCGGCAGGGCGTGGCGCAGCCGCCCGTACGGGGAGTCGACCTCGGCCAGTCGGCGGGCGGGGTCGTAGGGCTCGGACGGGCCTCCCCTCGGCGTCTCCGGTTCGATGCCGTGCAGCAGCCAGGAGGCCGTGCCGGCGAGGGAGAAGCGCAGGTGGCGGCCGCCGGGGCGGCGGGTGCGCTGGTCGGTGAGGGAGCGCAGCACGGCGGCGGCGACGAGGTAGCCGGTGCCGTGGTCGAGGGCCTGGGCGGGCAGCACGCCGGGGCGGCCGCCGGTGGCGGATCCGGTCTCGGGGGCGGCCTCGTGGGCGGCGATGCCGACACCCGCCTGGACCAGGCTGTCGAAGCCGCGCCGCCCGGCCCAGGGGCCGGTCCAGCCCCAGGCGCAGAGCTGGGCGAGGATCAGGTCCGGGCGACGGGCGAACAGCGCGTCGGGGCCGAGGCCGTGGGCGTCGAGGGAGCCGGGGCGGTACGCGGAGACGACGACGTCCGCGGTGGCGAGCAGGCCGTCGAAGACGGCGCGGTCGGCGGGCTCGGCGAGGTCGAGGCGGGTGGAGCGCTTGCCGAAACCGGTGTCGGCGTGGGCGTCGTCGGCCTCGGGCAGCCGGGGCGAGTCGACCCGCAGGACGTCGGCACCGAGCAGGGCGAGGGTACGGGTGGCCACCGGTCCGGCGATCACGCGGCTCAGGTCGAGGACCCGGATCCCGGCGGCGGGCCGGTCCACCGGGGCCTGGCCGAGCGGGCGGACCGGCGCGGTTCCGGCGGCGGCGCCGACCTCCAGGTGCTCCACGAGGGGGTGCACGACGCTGCTCACCGGCACGACGGCCACCGCGAGCGCTCCCGCCGCGTACGCACGCTCCTGGATCCGCTCGGCCGGCAGCCTGCCGAGCACCTCGGCGAGCTGCTCGGGCCCGGCGTCCGCGGCGAGGCCGAGGGCGGAGAGCAGCCGGGTCCGGTGGTGCGGGTAGTTGGCGTGGGTGCGCACCCAGCCGTCGGCGGTGCGCCAGAAGCCGGAGTGCGGGGCGAAGTTGACGGGCGCGCGGCCGTCGACCGTCAGGTGCCGCTCACTGACGAAGGCGGTGGCGACGGCCCCCTGGTCCACCCCGACGGCGGGGACGGACGCGGCCAGGGGCGCCGAGCCTCCGGCGCGGTGGGACGCGAGCTCGGCGGCGGCCAGTGAACAGACCGCCACGGTGGCCCGGGCGAGCCGGCGCACCGGCAGCCCGGAGGGCAGGACGTCCTCCGGGCCGTGGAAGGTCACCCGCTCCAGCAGCTCGGGCGGTCCGCCGAGAGCGGCCCAGGCGTGGGCGGTCGGGCGGTCGACGGCTCCGGCGGCCGCCGTGGTTCCGGTGGTTCCAGTGGCCGCGGTGGTTCCTTCTGGCAACGGGCGCTCGGTCATGCCCGGCATTGTGCTCCCGTTCTCAGGCGCTCGCTGTGACGCCCGCCACCAGCATCAACAGCACCGCCGAGACCATGGTCATCCGGCGGGCCGCCTGCGGGGTGCCGCCGAACCGACCGCCGAGCCGCCCACTGGCGTACGCGACCAGCCCGTACACCACCGCGCAGGCCAGCACGTTGAGCGAGCCGAGCGCGAGCACCTGGCCGCCGACCGGCAGGGTGGCGTCCGGGTCGACGAACTGCGGCACCAGGGACAGGTAGAGCAGCAGCCCCTTGGGGTTGAGCAGCGCGGTCAGCATGCTCTGGCGCAGCACCGTCGTGGTGGGCTGCGGCTTGGGCGCCGCGAGGGCGGCCGCGCCCCCGCTCTTGCGCAGCGCCAACAGCATCATGACGGCCAGCACCAGCAAGTAGGCGGCGCCGGTGAGGCGCAGCACGGGCAGGGCGGCCGGGACGGCGCGCAGCGCGGCGGCCAGTCCGGCGCTGGAGAGCAGCGTGTGGACGGCGTACCCGGCGCAGACCCCGCCGACCGCGATCAGCGCGGCACGGCGTCCCTGGCCGAGGCCGCGGGCGGCGATGTAGAGCCAGTCGGGGCCCGGGGTGCAGACCAGCAGGAGGTCGACTCCGAGGAAGAGGAGGAGGGCGTGGGTGTCCATGGGCGTGGGCGTGGCCTGTCGTGCTCGTCGCGGTGTGGGCCCGGCGGATCGGCCGGGGGTCGTTCCGGCGGGTCGGCCGGAGGTTGTTCCAGCGGCCTGCCGGGGTGCCCGGGGGATCTGCCGGAGTGACCCGGCAGCGGGTTCGGTCACTGAAGGTAGCCGGATCGGGCTGGCACGCGATGGCGACTTCGTGCTGGTCGGAGCGGCGTTTTGGCAGAATGTTGCGCCATGGACCGAATCGACCGCAGAATCCTCCGCGAGCTCCAGCAGGACGGGCGCCTGACCAATGCCGAGCTGGCCTCCCGGGTGGACCTCACCCCGTCCCCCTGCCTGCGCCGGGTGCGTCAACTGGAGCAGGACGGTGTGATCCGCGGCTACCGGGCGGTGCTGGACGGAGCGGCGGTCGGGCGCGGGTTCCAGCCCTTCGTGACGATCACCATGCGTCACGAGGACCAGGTGACGGTCGCCGAGTTCGAGCGCCGGGTGGCCGAGCTGCCGGAGGTGGTGGAGGCCCACCGGCTGTTCGGCGAGCCCGACTACCTGCTGCGGATCGCGGTGGCCGACATCGCCGCGTACGAACGCTTCATCACCGACGTGCTCTCCGGCCTGCCGGGCATCGCGCAGGTCAACTCGCACCTGACGATGAAGCAGGTGAAGGCCGACCGGGGGCTGCCGGTCGGCGGGTAGGGTGCGAACGGGGGGCCCGCGCGGCCGCCCGTACGGGGGCAGAGCGACGCACTGCGACATGGGGGCTGAATTGCACGTGATCCGCCGTCTCGACCTGGGGTACTTCGTCCGACCGGCCACCGAAGTGGGCGGCCCGGAGCCGCGCGTGGAACCGGTGCTCGCGTACCTGGTCCGGCGTCCGGAGGGGCTGCTGCTGTTCGACACCGGGATCGGTGGCGGCGAACCGGAGACCGAGGCGCACTACCGCCCGGTCCGCCGCCCGCTGCCGGAGGCGCTCGCGGCGGCCGGGGTCGCCGTCGCCGACATCGACCTGGTGGTCAACTGCCACCTCCACTTCGACCACTGCGGCGGCAACCCGCTGTTCGCCGGCACGCCCGTCCTGGTCCAGGCGGAGGAGCTGGCCACCGCCCGGCGCGGCGGGTACACCATCGACGCGCTGGTCGACTTCCCCGGCGCCGAGTACCGCGAACTCGACGGGGAGGCCGAGGTCTGGCCGGGCGTCCGGGTGCTGCCCACCCCCGGCCACACCGGGGGCCACCAGTCGCTGCTGGTGGACCGCCCGGGCGGCGGCCCGGTCCTGCTGGCCGGGCAGGCCTACGACTTCGCCTCCGAGTACGGGCAGGCGGTGCTCGCCCGGCGGGCGGTGCGCGAGGGCGTGGCCCCGCCGCTGCCCGGGTACCGGGCCTGGCTCGACCGGGTGGCCGAGCACGGGCCGCACCGGGTGCTGTTCGCGCACGACAACGCGGTCTGGGAGCCGGCCGAGTAGCCGCCGGAGCCCCGGCCGTCCGGAGGGGACCGGTCGCTCAGGAGGCCCGGAGCGTCCGGGGCGGCCTGGACCTCCGGGGCGCCCAGGGTGGCCGGGGCAGCCGGGACATCTAGGGCGGCCGGGGCGCTCAGGAGGCTCAGAAGGTGAAGCGCAGCGAGCGGACCCGGTGGTCGAAGCTGGACGGGACGAGCTGCGGCTCGCCGACCGACCGCGCCTCGGGAAGGCGGGTGAACAGCTCGCGGAACAGCGTCGTCATCTCCTGCCGGGCCAGGTGCGCGCCGAGGCAGTAGTGCGGACCGCCGCCACCAAAGCCGAGGTGGGCGTTGGGCGTTCGGGTGATGTCGAAGACGTCGGGGTCGGGGAAGACCTCCTCGTCGCGGTTGGCCGAGCCGTAGAACAGCGCGACCTTCTCCCCCGCGCGCAGGAGCGGGCCGCCGGAGCCGCCCAGCTCGTGGTCGACGGCGAGGGTCCGGTTGAACTGGATGATCGGCGTGGCGTGGCGGACCATCTCGTCCACCGCGCCGCCGAGCCGTCCGTCGAGGTCCTCGAGCAGCAGGGCGCGCTGCTCGGGGTGGACGGTCAGCAGGTGCAGGCCGTGGGCCAGCGCGTTGCGGGTGGTCTCGACCCCGGCGACCAGCAGCAGGCTGAAGAAGGCGCCCAGCTCGCGTCCGGTGAGCCGGCGGCCGTCCACGTCGGCGGTGACCAGCGCGGAGATCAGGTCCTCCTCCGGCCGGCGACGGCGCTGGCGGCCGATCCCGGCGACGATGCCCTGCATCCGGGCGAGCGCCCGCAGCCCGCGCCCCGGCACCCGCAGCCGGCGGCGCAGCGGCCGGGCCACACCGATGTCCTCGGAGGTGCGGTTGACCAGGTCGAGGATGGTGCGGCGAGGCCGCTCCGGGATGCCCATCATGGTGCAGATCACCTGGAACGGGAGTTCGGCGGCGACCGCGGTCACGAAGTCCTCCGGCCGCTCCCGCTCGATCCGGTCGACCAGCTCGGTGCTGATCCGCCGGACGTCCTCCTCGACCCGGTCGAGCAGCCGCGGGGTGAACGCCCGCGAGACGATCCGGCGCAGCTGGGCGTGGCGGGGGTCGTCCAGGTTGACCATCGAGTCGCCGAACAGCAGCCGGACCCAGCGGGCCGGGACGGGGGTGGTCACGCCGGGGCCGCTGAGGAAGACGGCGGGGGTGCGGCTGGCCTCGACCACGTCGGCGTGACGGACCAGGGCGTGGAAGCCGCGACCGGTGGCGCGGTCGCCGAAGAACACCGGACCGGGGCGGCGGCGCAGCTCGGCGAAGGCGGCGGCGCGGTCGGGGGCGGGCAGCTGCCAGAAGCCGGGGTCCGCGAGGTCGACGGACGCGGGCAGGGCGGCGGGCTCGGTCGGCTTCGCGGGCTCGGTCGGGGTGGCGGCCTCGGCCGAATCCGCTGTTTCAGCCGGGGTGGCGGGGTCGGCCTCGTCGGCGGGCTCGGTGGATCCGGGTGGGTCGGCCTGCTCTGCGGCCTCGGCCGGTTCAGCGGTTCCGGCCGCCTCCGCCGCTTCGGTCGGCTCTTCGGCTTCAGCCCGCTCCGCGGCTTCGGCTGGTCCGGCGACGTCGGCCGACTCGGCGGCTTCGGCCGGTCCGGCAGCTTCCTCAGCCTTGGCCGACTCCTCTGCTTCATCCGGCTCGATGGCTTCGGCCGGTTCGACAGCTCCGGCCTGCTCGACAGCTCCGGCCGGGGTGGCGGCTTCGGCCTGCTCGCCGAGTTCCTCGGCTTCGACTTCAACCACGGCCGTCGCCTGTTTCCGGCCTGTCGCCTGCTGCGGGACGGTCGGCTCCGTGGGGGCAGCGGACTTGGCATTGTCGGCAATGGGCGCCGAGGTATCCGTCGGGGTCTCCAAGGCCGGACCTCCCTGCTTCTGAACAGCGTCGTCCCGATACGCACCGTACGGGGTGGTGCACATTAAGTGAGCAATGGGGTACGTGCTGTCAAACCGCCCCGATGGTCCTACGAGCCGTTGTTCGGTTCGTCGCGTCGGGTCGGCGGGCCGAACCGGGTGGTGATCCGGCGGGCTCCGGGGGCCGGCGGCCGGGCATGGTCTCACGGCACAGAACCGGCCATGACCGGAGGGTGCGCTACGGGCCGGGCAGGGCGGGTGCGACGATGAGTGCCATCGTGATGACCGACCGGATCCGCCTGCTGCGCGCCGTGGTCTTCGCCGCGCTGTGCGTGGCGATGGCCGCCACCGCGCACGTCGCCATGGCCGGATCCGGAGTCTCTCCGACGGTGCTGGCCGGCGGGTTCGGGGCGGTCCTCGGGCTGACCTGGCTGCTCGCCGGGAAGCGGCGCGGACTCGGGGTGATCAGCCTCTGGATGGTCGTGGCGCAGACCGCGCTGCACCAGTTGTTCGAACAGGCCGCGGCGTTCTCCCAAGGGGGCGGCGGCCTCGGCCGGCTCGCCACCACGGACTGGGCCGCCCTCCTGCTCTGCAACCCCGACCGGGCCCCCGGCGGGCTCTCCCCGGTCGAACTGGCGCGGATGGCGGGCATCGACCCGGACGTCCCGCCGACCACCGGCAGTCTGCGGCCGGCGGCCGGGACGCACCACGGGGGCTCGGGCGCGACCGCCGTGGACGCGGGCCTGCCCGGGATGACCGGGATGCCCGACGGACCGCACATGATGCCCGACGGCGCGTTGCACGGCGGCGGGTCGTACGGCACGGCGCAGGACCTGGTGAGCGCACCGGCGCAAGGACCGGCGCACGGGATGTCCCACGGCATGTCACCGGGGATGGCCGCCGCCCACGTGCTCGCCGCGCTGGCGTGCGCGCTCCTGCTCTGGCGCGGCGACGCGGCGCTGGTCCGGGTCTTCGAGCTGCTCGGCGCGCTCGGCGCGGTGGTCGCGGGCGCGCTCCTGCTCCCGCTGCTGGCGCTGTTCGCGCGCCCCTTCGGCTACCGGGCCCCGGCACCGCCCCGCCCGGCCGACGACCGGGCCCGGCCGCCCCGGTCGGTGCTGCTGACGCATGCCGTGGTCCGGCGCGGGCCGCCGGCGTTCGCCCTCGCCTGCTGACGCGCCCGCCGCTGCTCCTCCCCGTCCGGCCACCTCCGGCCACCGGGACCCCGCGACGGGCAGGTCGCCCTGCCGTACGGCCGCGCCCCACGCCGTCGTGCCGTCAGGGTGCGGGCCCGCGTCCGCCGCCGCGCCTCCCCAGGGCCGGCGTGCCGCGCGGCTGCCCATGGACGCCGACGGTGCCGCCCTGCGCGGTGCCGCTCCCCGCCTTCCCCTCGGGACCTTCCCATGCCTGACTTCGACGGCGCACCGGCTCCGGCCGGCGCCACCGTCCCGCCGTTCCCGCTCCCCCGGACGCGCCCGCCCCGCCGGGCACGCCCACCGCGCCTAGCGCTCGACGGACTGCGGTCCGTCCGGAGCACGGCCCTCGGGGCCGCCCTCGCCCAGCCGGGCCAGCAGCCGGGCCATCCACTCGGGCGAGGGCCCGTCGGTGGTGCCCGCCCGCACCCGGCCGTGCAGCTGCTCGGCCCTGGCCAGCCACTCCCGGCAGCCGGCGCAGCGCGCGACGTGCCTGTCCAGCCGGACCTCCGGCAGACCGCTCGGTTCGCCGTCGAGCCGGGCGGACAGAGCGGTACGGAACTGCGCGCATCTCATACGACCATCGTCCCGCATGGCCGTGCCGCCGGGACCGGCCGGGCAGGGGGCCGCCGTGGATGACGAGCAGCTCACCGCACTGGCGCTGACCGCCCGCTCCGGACGGGCGGCCGACGTCGAGGCCTTCGTCCGGGCGACCCAGCGGGACGTCTGGCGCTTCGTCGCCCACCTGACCGACGTGCAGTCCGCCGACGACCTCGCCCAGGAGACCTTCCTGCGCGCACTGCGCGGCCTGCCCGCGTTCGCAGGGCGCTCCTCCGCCCGCACCTGGCTGCTGTCGATCGCCCGGCGGACGGTGATCGACCGGTACCGGATGGCGGCCGCCCGGCCGCGCTGCGCGGCTCTGCCGGACTGGCAGGAGGCGGCGGAGCGGCAGGGCGGCGCACCGACGGCCGGGTTCGAGGACGGCGTCGCGCTCGGCGACCTGCTCGACCGGGTGCCCGCCCAGCGGCGCGAGGCCTTCGTGCTGACGCAGGTGGTCGGCCTGAGCTACGCCGAGGCGGCCGAGGTCGCCGGCTGCCCCGTCGGGACCGTCCGCTCCCGGGTCGCCCGGGCGCGGGAGGAGCTGGTGGCACGCCTGCGCGCCGCCGAGGCCGGGGAGCTCGCGACCGCCTGCTGAGCGGCGGGCGGGCGGCGGGCGGCGGGCAGCGGCGGACAACTGACAGCGAACAGATAACAGATTTTGAAATCTGTTATCTGTTCGCTGAAAGCTGTCGTCTGTCATCTGTCCGTTGTCCGCTGCCAGCCGTCGACTGCCGGCTATCGAGAAGAAATCCCCCAAGTGTTCGGAACCGGAGCCCCCTCGCCACCGACTGCTGTACCGGACCCCGCCGCCGAGGCGGCGTCCGGTACAGCAGTACGGGAGACGGAGGGACTTCATGACGGCGCAACCAACCCCGACCGCCTCATCTCTGACGGAGCGTCAGCAACCATCGGCGGACCGCTGGAGCCTGGTCGTCGCCGCCGGACTGCTGTCCTTCGTCGCGATGCTCGACATGAACGTGGTCAACCTCGCGCTCACCGACATCTCGGCCGGCCTGCACGTCTCCCCCGGGGTCGCCCAGTGGGCCGTCCTCGGGTACCAACTCCCGCTCGTCGCCCTGCTGTTGCCCGCCGGGCGCTGGCTGGACCAGGTCGGCACCCGCTCGGCCCTGCTGCTCGCGGTCGGCTGCTTCGCCCTGTGCAGCGTGCTGGCCGCCTGCGCCCCGTGGGCCGGTTGGCTGATCGCGGCCCGGCTGTTCCAGGGCGCCTTCGGGGCCGTGCTCTTCGTCCTGATGCCGGTACTCGCCGCGACCTCCGTCCGGCCCGAGCTGCGCGGCCGGGCGATGAGCGTGCCCGCGACGCTCGGTCCGCTCGGCGCCGTCACCGGGCCGGTGATCGGCGGTCTGCTGCTGGACCACCTGGGCTGGCGGGCGATCTTCCTGGTGAAGCTGCCGGTCTGCCTGGCCGCCGTGCTGATCGTGCGGCGCCACGCCCCGCGCCGCGGCGGACTGCGGCCGCCCGACCGGTCCTCGCTCGGCGACGCCGCGCTGATCGGCGCCGCCGTGGCCGCCGTCCTGCTCGGGCTCACCCTGGCCCCGAAGTCCGCGCTGTGGCTGCTGCTCGTCCTGCCCGCCGTTCCGCTGGTGCTGCTCTGGCTGCGCCGCCCGGGCGGCCGACCGGTGGCCGAGGTGCTGCGGGCCGCCGGGACCGCCGGGGTCAACGCCTCCGTGCTGGCGCTCGCCGCCGGCTTCGCGGCCTGCCACTACCTGCTCGCCCAGCACCTGCGCGGCCCTCGGGGCGAGAGCGCCACGGCCACCGCGCTCACCATGCTGGCGTTCCCGCTCGGCATGGTGCTGGCCGGCCGGGTCGGCGGCCGGCTGGCCGACCGCTGGGGCGCCCGCCCGACCGCGCTCACCGGCGCCGCCGTCACCACTCTCGGCCTGGCCCTGCTCGTCCCGCTGGACACCGGCTGGTCCGCCCCCGAGATCGCCGCGCGACTCGCCCTCGCCGGTGCCGGGATGGGCCTCAACGGCGGCCCCACCCAGGCCCTAGTGATGTCCGCCTCCCCACCCGGGAAGCTCGCCACCGCCGGCTCCGCCGTCCAACTCGCCCGCAGCCTCGGCTTCGCGCTCGGCCCGGCCCTCGCGACCGCCACCGCCCTGGCCGGGGCCCGCGACACCACCGGGACCCGGGCCGGAATCGCCCTGGCCGCCCTCGTCGCGGCCACCGCCGTCGCGCTGCTCGCCCTGCACCGCCGCCCCAGGCCCTGACCGCCCCACCCCGCACTGCACCGCACCGCGCCGCACCCGCCCGAGCGCACCCCACCACCACCCCCTCCCCACCGAAGGACCTCCTCAGATGACCGACACGATCCCCGACCCGGCCGCCACCGACGACGCCCCGCGCTGCCCGTACGGGTACGACCGGCTGCCCTCCCCCGTCCCGCTGTACGGTCCGGAGTACAAGCGCGACCCGTACCCGCTCTACCAGCGGATGCGCGAGGCCGGGCCGGTGCACCGAGTGGAGTTCCCCAGCGGCATCCACGCCTGGCTGGTCACCGGCTACCGGGCCGCCCACGCGGCCCTCAACGACCCCCGCTTCGGCAAGAACCACACCCTCGGCAACGACAACTGGCGCCGGCTCGCGTCGATCATGCCCGAGCCCCAGCACTCGCAGCTCCAGGTCCACCTGCTCCACCAGGACCCGCCCAAGCACACCTCGATGCGCCGGCTCGTGCTCGACGCCTTCGCCCCGCGCCGGGTGGAGTCGCTGCGCCCCCGGTTCCAGGAGCTGGCCGACGCCCTGGTGGACGAGCTGCCGGAGTCCGGCGGCGCGGACCTGGTGGCCGGCTTCGCGGCCCACTACCCCTTCCGGGTGCTCGCCGAAGTCATCGGCCTGCCGCCCGAGTTGGCGGACCGCTTCGACCGGGACTGGGGCAAGGTGGTCCAGCCGGTCGGCCCGCAGGACCCCGGCCGCCCGGCGTACGAGGCCCGGCTGCGCGGCCTCCAGACGTACATCGCCGACGTCGTCGCCCGTAAGCGCGCCGACTGCCGGGAGCCCGGTTGGGCGGCGCAGGAGGACCTGCTGGGCCGGCTCGTCGCAGCCCATGACGCGGGCGAGTTGAGCCGCGCGGAGCTGGACTCGATGGTGTTCCAGCTGCTGGTCGCCGGGCAGGAGCCGGTCACCAACCAGATCACCACCATGCTGGTCACGCTGCTGCGCCACCCCGAGCAGCTCGCCCGGCTGCGCGAGGGCGCCGACGAGCCCGGCCGGCTCGCCCGGGCGGTGGAGGAACTGCTGCGCCACGACGCCGCGTTCGAGCTCACCACCTGGCGGTTCTTCGCCGAGGACAGCGACCTGTTCGGCACCACCGTCCCGGCCGGCGACTCGGTGATCGTCTCGCTCTGCGCCGCCAACCGCGACGACGCGCAGTTCCCCGAGCCCGACCGCCTCGACCTCGACCGCACGCCCAACGCCCACCTGGCCTTCGGCCACGGCATCCACTACTGCCCCGGCGCCGCGCTGGCCCGGGCCGAACTCCAGGTCGCCCTCGCCACCCTGCTCACCCGGCTGCCCGGGCTGCGTCCGGCCGAGGCGCCCGGCGACGGCCTGGCGGACCTGGCCTGGGTCCCCGCCGTCCTGGCCCGCGGGGTGAACCGGCTGCCGGTCGCCTACGACCACCGCCACTGACCCCCGGGCGCACCGCGCCCCGGCTCCGACCGTCCGGCTCCGCCCGCCCGGAGCCCGAAACCCGTACCGCACCGCCTTTCGTGGAGGACCCACCATGCCGCCCGTCGGCACCGCCCCTGCCGTCATCACCCCCGACGCCGTCACCACTGACACCACCGCCCCCGACACCGGCACCACCGCCGCCGCCCTCGCCGCCCGCGTCCTCGGCCTGCTGCTGCCGCACCGCCGCGCCGCGGACCCGGAGTTCGACGCCCGCCCGGAGCACTTCCCGCTCCAGCTGGCGCAGTTGGCGGACTTCATCGCCGCCGGCGAACCGATCGTCCTGACCCTGCCCGGCTTCCCCTGCAAGTCGCCGAACCCCGCGAAGGTGCTCGGCCACCTGCCCGACGAGGGCGAACGGCTGTCGCTGACCTTCCTCGACGGCCTGTGCGCCGAGATCGGCCGCCTGCACGCGCCCGGTGCGCGCATCCTGATCTGCTCGGACGGGCACATCTTCGGCGACCTGATCAACGTCCCGGACGACCACATAGACGCCTACTCGGACGCCCTGACCGCCATGATCGCCCGCGAGGGCCTGGCCCACCTCGACACCTTCGACCTGCGGGCCGTCCTCGGTGACCTCCCGTACGACGAGAAGCGCGCCCGGGTGCACGCCCGGTACGCGCCGAGCGTCGAGGAGCTGCGCGAACAGGTGCTGACCGAGGAGGAGACCCTGCGGCTCTACCGGGGCATCACCCGCTTCCTCACCGAGGACACCGTCGGCTTCACCGGCACCCGCTCCGCCCTCCAGCGGGAGTGCCGCCGTCGCGCCTACGGCGTGATCCAGCGCAGCCGCGCCTGGGGCGAGTTGATCGCCGAACACCACCCGCGCGCCGTCCGGCTCTCCATCCACCCGCAGCCGGCCGGGGCGTCCAAGTTCGGCATCCGACTGCTGGCGGCGGCCGACTCCTGGACCACCCCCTGGCACTCCTCCGTACTCCACCGCGCCGACGGCCGGCGGGAGTTGCTGCGCAGCGACGAGGCCGCCCGGCTCGGCCGACTGGTCCTGCGGGACGGCCAGCCGAGCCACTACGAGTCCCGCTAGGCCGCGGTCCCGTACGGGAAGGGACGGAACACCTAGCGCCCCGGCACGGCGGCCTCCGCCGCAGCCGGGGCCGGGGCACGGTGGTCGAAGGCGATCAACGGGTCGCCGGTGAGCGGGTGTTCGACCACCGCGGCCCGCACCCCGAAGACCTCGGCCAGCAGCTCGGCGGTCAGCACCTCGCGCGGCGTCCCGGAGGCCACCAGGGCGCCGCGGTGCAGGACGTGCAGCCGGTCGCAGACCGAGGCGGCGGCGTTGAGGTCGTGCAGGGCCACCAGGGTGGTGCGGCGCTGCTCCCGGAGCAGGGCGAGCAGTTCGACCTGGTGCCGGACGTCCAGGTGGTTGGTCGGCTCGTCCAGCACCAGGACGTCCGGCTGCTGGGCGAGCGCCCGGGCCAGCAGCACCCGTTGCCGTTCCCCGCCGGACAGTTGGGCGAACCGGCGGTCGGCGGCCCCGGCCATGCCGACCCGGGCCAGCGCCTCGGCCGTGATCCGGCGGTCCTCGGCGTCGTCGGCCGCAAAGGCCCGCTTGTAGGGCGTGCGGCCCATCGCGACCACCTCGCGGACGCTCAACTCGAAGTCCCCGCCGCGCTCCTGGGGCAGCGCCCCGATGTGCCGGGCGGACTCGGCGGGCCGTAGCTCCGCCAGGTCCCGCCCCGCCAGCAGCACCCGCCCGGCGCTGGGCCGCAGGTGCCGGTAGACGGTGCGCAGCAGGCTGGACTTGCCGCTGCCGTTGGGGCCGACCAGTCCGGCGATCTCCCCCTCCTCGGCGATCAGGTTGGCCCCGGCCAGCACCGTCCGGCCGGCCAGGGCGACACTCAGGTCCTCGACGGCGATCCTCAACTGCGCTCCAGTCGTCGGTCCAGCAGGTAGAGCAGGGTGGGGGCGCCGAGGACGGCGGTGACCACGCCGATCGGCAGTTCCTGGCCGTCCAGGGCGGTGCGGGCCACCGTGTCGACGACGACCAGCAGCAGCGCCCCGGTGAGCGCGGACAGCGGCAGCAGCCGCCGGTGGTCGGCGCCGACCAGCAGCCGGCACACGTGCGGCACCATCAGCCCGACGAAGCCGATCGCCCCGGAGACGGCGACCAGCACCCCGGTGAGCACACTGGTGACGACGAAGACCTCGCGGCGCAGCCGGGCGACGTCCACGCCGAGCCCGGCGGCCGTCTCGTCGCCCATCAGCATCGCGTTGAGCCCCCGGGCGCGGGCCTGGAGCAGGGCCAGTCCGAGCGCCACCGCGACGGCCGGGACGGCGAGTTGGGCCCAGACGGCGCCGCCGAGGCTGCCCATCAGCCAGAACAGCACGCCCCTGGTCTGCTGCTCGTCGCGGGTCTGCAGGACCAGGTAGCTGGTGATGCCGCCGAGGAACTGGGCGATGCCGATGCCCGCGAGGACCAGGCGCAGCGGGGAGAAGCCGCCACCGCGCCGGGCCATCAGCCAGACCAGCGAGAACGCGGCGAGCGCGCCGGCGAACGCCGCCAGGGAGACGGTGAGGCCGAGCGCGCTGCCGAAGGAGAGCTGGAGCCCGAGGGTGGTGCCGAGGACGATGGCGGCGACCGCGCCGAGCGAGGCCCCGGAGGAGATGCCGAGCAGGTACGGGTCGGCGAGCGGGTTGCGGACCAGGGCCTGCACGGCGGTGCCGACCAGGCCGAGACCGGCGCCCACCACGGCCGCCAACAGGGCACGGGGGACGCGCAGTTGCCAGACGATGAGATCACGGGTGCCTGGCTCCGGGGCCCGACCGGTGAGCCGGCGGGCGACCACCGACCAGACCTCGGCGGCCGGGACGTCCACCGAGCCGAGCGAGACGGCGGCGGTCAGCGCGAGCACCAGGGCGACGACGAGGACGGCGGCCAGCGGCC
>NZ_JBHVEU010000020.1:0-38120 GCF_042802075.1 Kitasatospora sp. NPDC057518 | reverse complement strand
AGTCCGGGGGGACTCGCTCCACGCCTCCCCCGGTCCCCAGCGCCCCCGGTTGGACCAGCACCCCCGGCCGGACCAGCGCTCCCGGCTAGACCAGTACCCCCGGCTAGACCAGCGCGCTCCAGTACGGGCAGCGGACGTACGGCAGCGGCGGCGCGCAGCGGTCGACGCTCCCGGACAGCACCGGGCCCCGCTCCGAGCGGGCCACTCCGGGCGAGCTCGCCGTCAGCCCGGCCTCGCCCGACTCGCCGAAGCGCAGCTCCAGCCGGTAGCCGTCCGGCGTGGCCGCGGCGACGCCCGGGCGGTCCCGGCCGGCGTTCAGCGAGGTGATGGTCCAGCCGCGCCGCCGCCAGTGCCGCTCCACCACGTCCGCCAGCGCCGCCCGTCGGGACAGCGAGACGACGGTGAGGAGGTCCCGGCCCCGGGTGACGTACCAGAGCAGCTCCGACTCGCGCCCCGGCAGCGGCAGTCGTGCCCCCGCCCGCGCGGGCGCCCCCTGCCAGACCGGCGCCGGACGGACGGCGTCCAGGGTGTCCTGGAGCAGCGTCTCGCAGCGTTCGGTGGCGTCGAGTTGGTCGATCGTCACCTCCGGCCCCGACTCCGCCCCCGACTCGGACTCCGACCGCCGGACCGGCGCGACCCGCGCACCGCCGGGGCGGCCGGGGCCGCCGCCACCCGGGCATCCGACGTTCAGTTCGGCACCACCTGACTGCACAGGGCCCTCCGTACTCCCCCGGTGTTCAACCCGGGCCGGCATTCCGTCACTGCTTGGACGGCGGGCGGGTACGGGCAGTTCCCCTCCCGGTTCCGTCCCTCACCGTTCCCACACCTTCAAAATGCACTGCACGGTGTAGTTGAATTACTGATCTGCACTGTGTAGTTTACTTCCCGGGCCGACCGGCCGGTCCGGACCGGCCCACCGGCCGTACCCGGCAGGCCTTCTGACCTGCCGTCCGACCCAGTCATCGAGAGGACCCGCCATGCCCGTCATCACCGTCGGCGCCGCCCGCATCCCCTACCGCGTCGTCGGCGACGGCCCCGACACCCTCGTCCTGGTGCACGGCACCGGCCCCGGCTCCGCCATGTGGGACGGCCTGCTGGACTCCTTCACCGACCGCTGGACCGTGCTGCTGCCCGACCTCTCCGGCAGCGCGGCCGCCGAGGACGACGGCGGTCCGCTCGCCCTGGAGGCCCTGGCCGCCCAGGTCGCCGCCGTGATCGAGGACGCCGGCCGCGGCCCCGCCGACGTCCTCGGCTTCTCGCTCGGCGCCGTCGTCGCCACCGCGACCGCCGCCCTGCACCCCGGGCGGGTCCGCCGCCTGGTCGCCGCCGCCGGCTGGATCAGCGCGGAACAGGACGAGTACCTGCGGCTCTCCATGGCCACCTGGCTCTCCCTCGCCGACCACCCCGCCGCGTTCGGCGGCTACGCCACCCTCACCGCCTTCAGCCCCGGCTTCCTCGACCGGATCGGGCGCGCCGCCGTCCAGGCCAACACCGCCTACATGCGGCCGACCCCGGGCACCCTGCGGCACCTCGCCCTCAACCTCGGCCTGGACCTCGGCCCACTGCTCCCGCGCGTCCAGGCCCCCGCCCTGGTGATCGGCTGCCGCCAGGACGCCACCGTCCCGGTGGAGAACGCCCGCCGGCTGCACGCCGCCCTGCCCGGCAGCGCCTACGCCGAGTTCGACACCGGCCACATCGTGCTCGCCGAGCAGACCGGGGCGTTCACGGGTGCCGTCCGGGACTTCCTCGTCGCCGCGTGACCGCCCGCCGCACGACCACCCGCCGACCGCCGACCGCCGGGAGGGAGCGAACGGCGGCGCGCGGGCGGCCCGTCCGGCGGGCGCGCACGGCCCGGGCGACCGGCGCGCGGAGCACACCGTTGCCCGAGAGGCAAGCCCTGCTCCAGAAAGGCCGATTACCGCGCATGGTGATCCTTATCGAATTGACTGAACGTCAACTTCAAAGGTGAGACTGCCTTGTCAGCAACATTCGCAAGGAGACCACCATGCGCATACTCTTCACCGGCCCCGCCGCGGCCGGTCACCTCTACCCGATGGTGCCCACCGCCCAGGCGCTGCGCGCCGTCGGGCACGAGGTCCTGTTCGCCACCGGGCAGCCCGTCGAGCTGATCCGCTCCGCGGGCTTCCCCGTCGCCCAGGTCGGCGACGGCCGGGGCCTGCGGGAGATCATCGAGGAGGGTCTCGGCGGCAAGGTCCAGTACGTCAACCGGGACAAGACCCAGGAAGAGATCCTCGACATGGCGGCCGCGATGTTCGCGCACGCCTCCCGTCCCGACGTGGACGGCCTGCTCGCGGTCGCCACCGACTGGGGCGCCGACCTGATCGTCCACGACTCCTTCGCCGCCGCCGGCCCGCTGGTCGCCGCCCAGCTCAAGATCCCGTCGGTGGTGCAGAACTTCGGTGCCAGCCCCGGCCGCCCGATGGCCGACCTGGTGGCCTCGCACGTCTCCGACCTGTACGAGGAGCGCGGCCTGACCGCTCCGGGCGTCACCGCGGTGCTCAACCTCGGCCCGCTCGGCGGCGACCCGGACGGCCTGCCGATGCGCTACGTCCCGTACAACGGCGGCGGCATCGTCCCGGGCGAGTTCCTCCGCAAGCCCGAGCGCCCGCGGGCGGTCGTCACCCTGGGCACCGTGCTCGCCGAGATCGACGGTGTCCGCGCGGTGGTCCGCCTGGTCGAGGCGGCGGCCGAGGTCGACGCCGACTTCCTGCTCGCGGTCGGCAACGCCGACCTCGCCCCGCTCGGCACCCTGCCCGCCAACGTCCGCGGCCTGCCCTGGGTCCCGCTCAACGAGCTGCTCGGCCGCGCCGACGCGCTGATCCACCACGGCGGTTCGGGCACCATGCTGACCGCCCTCCAGGCCGGCCTGCCCCAGCTGCTGCTCCCCCAGGGCGCGGACCACTTCCTCAACGCCGACGCCATCACCGCCACCGGTGCCGCCCTGAGCTCCACCTCCGAGGCCGTCGACACCCCGCTGCTCACCCGTGTCCTCACCGACGCCGCGCTGCGCGACGCCGCCCACCGCCTCCGGGCCGACAACGCCGCCCTGCCCACCCCGGCCGCCCTGGTCCCCACCCTGGAGGACCTCGCCGCCCGCCGCTGATCCCACCCCTGCCGCCGATGGCCGTACCGCTCACGGCCGTACCCGCTCACAGCGGTGCGGCCACCGGCGGTACGGCCGCCGACGCGCCGGCCCGGGGCAGCAGGAGCGGCGTGGCGAGGATGAGCAGTCCCGCGACCGCGAGGGCGGTGCGCGGTCCGGTGGCGGCCGCGAGCAGCCCGCCGAGCGCGGTGCAGACGGCGATGGACGCCTGCTGGCCGATCGACCAGGCCGACAGCGTGCGGGCGACCAGGTGCTTGGGCGTGCGTTCGAGCCGGTAGGTGGCGAGCACCGGGTTGAACAGGCTCATGTTGACGATGATCGCCAGCTCGACGGCCATCACGGTGACCAGGCCGACCACGCCGGGGCGGACGAAGGCCAGGCCGATCAGCCAGACGGCGCGCAGGGTGCCGACGGTCCGGAACACCCGGTCCCGGCCGTGGCGTGCGACGACCCGCCGGGCCAGCCGGGAGCCGATCAGCCCGCCGAGGCAGGGGGCGGCGAAGGCCAGGCCGTACTGCCATGGGGCGAAGTGGAGTTGGCGGAGCAGGAGGACGGCGAGCACCGGCTCGGTGGCCATGATCAGACCGGAGACGAGCATGTTGTTGAGGTAGAGCGCCCGCAGACCGGGGTCGCCCAGGATGTGCCGCCAGCCGTCGAGCACCGCGCCCGCCCGGACCGGGTTCCCGCCGGTCCGCCGCGGCGCCTCCTCCCGGCCGCGGATCGCGGTGATGCTCAGCGCGGAGAGCAGGTAGCTGAGCGCGTCGGCCACCACGGTGGTGACCGGCCCGAACCGGCCGACCGCCGCCCCGCCCAGCGGCGGACCGATCGCGATGGAGCTCCAGTTCGTGGACTCGAACCGCGCGTTGGCCACCAGCAGGTCGTCCGGCCGGACGAGGGCCTTGAGGTAGGCGCCGCTGGCCGCGCCGAACGCGATCCTGGCCGCGGCGACCACGATCGAGACCACCAGCAGCTGGACGAAGCCCAGCCCTCCCAGGGCGTACGCGACCGGGATCGACGCCATGGCCGCGAACCGGACCAGGTCCATCGCGATCATCACCGGGCGCTTGCGCCGGAACTCCACCCACGGCGCGAGCGGCACCGCGATCAGCGCGCCCACCGCCGGCCCCACCGCGGACAGCGCGGACACCTCGGCCGGTCCGGCGCGCAGCACCAGCACGGCGATCAGCGGCAGCGCCCCGAACCCCAGCCCGGACCCGTACGCGCTCACCGCGTACGCCGCCCACAGCCAGCCGAACCGCCGGCCCAGCCGTTTCCCACCCGTCATGCGCGGTGCGCTCCCCTCGACGTCCCGACCCCGACCGGACAAACCGGAGTTGACCGGTGAGAGCCAACCGGGAGGCACCACGGCCGGTCAAACAACCGTTTCGCCCACCCCGCACAACCACAGGTTGTTCTCTACAGTGGATCGGCGTGGACCTCGAAGCAGTGCGCACCTTCGCCGCCATCGCGGAAGCCGGCCAGTTCCAGAAGGCCGCCGTCGACCTGTCGATCACCCAGCAGGCCGTCTCCAAACGCGTCGCCGCACTGGAGCGCGACCTCGGCGTGCGACTGTTCACGCGCACCCCGCGCGGCGCCGAACTCACCATCGACGGACAGGCGTTCCTGCCCCACGCCCGCGAACTGCTGCGCGCCGCCGAACGCGCCGTCGCGTCCGTACGGGCCGGCCGCCGCCCGCTGCGCGTCGACGTGCTCAACTCGCGCGGAGCCGTCTCGGGCCTGATGCGCGACTTCCACCGCTCCCACCCGGACATCGACCTCGACGTGCTGATGCTGCACGACATCGAGACCGCCGTCGCCGCCGTCCGCTCCGGCACGATCGACGCCACCTTCCGCGCCGTCGCCATGCCCGGCCGGCCGCTCCCCGAGGACATCGCATCCGTCCGGGTGCTCGACGAACCGCTCCACCTCCTCACCGGCCCCGCCCACGCCCTGGCGGGCGCCCGGACGCTGACCGTCGCCGACCTGGCCGGCCACCGGATCTGGATGCCCGGCATCGTCCCCGGCACCGAGTGGGGCGCCTACTACGCCGACCTGGTCGCCGAGTTCGGCCTCACCATCGAGGCCACCGGCCCCAACTTCGGCTCCGACGCCCTCCTCGACACCATCGCCGACACCCCGGCCCTCGCCACCTTCATGAGCGAGCGGACCCGCCTCGTCTGGCCCGCCGCCCACGGCCTGCGCCGCATCCCGGTAACCGACCCGACGCCCGTCTACCCCCACTCGCTCCTCTGGCACCGCGACAACCCCCACCCGGCCCTCCCCGCCCTCCGGGCCCACCTCGCCACCGCCGCCCCCACCCCCGGCACCCCCGGCACCTGGACCCCCGCCTGGACCCACCCCCACTGACCGCCCCGACCGGCCCCGGACAACGCGAAAGCCCCAGGCCACTGGCCTGGGGCTTTACTGCTGGAGCGGGCGACGAGAATCGAACTCGCGCTCTAAGCTTGGGAAGCTCATGTTCTACCATTAAACTACGCCCGCCTGATGAGCCGTCAGAGACCGCTCGATCCAGTGTCACTGTACCCCATTCGCACCGGTGGTTGCACAGGGGGTCGGTGGACGTGGCGGAGCCGGGTGGGGCGGGTGTGGAGGCGTACTGTGTGGGCCGCGCGCGAGTGCTCCGGTGGGTGGGGGCCGAGGCGGCGAGCCATGGTGAGGAATGTCCGGAACATCCCCTAATGTGACGCTGTCCCGGGGCTCGGCCGTCGGGGCGAGTGCGTACGGGTGAGTACTGGGTTAGGGATGGGAAGGGGATCGATGGAGCAGCGCGCCGTCGTTCGTTGTGCCGAGGGGCACCTGTTCAGCACCACCACGTTCCCGATGCAGAACCTCGGTCCTGGCCGGCTCGGGCCCGGACGGTTGATCCGCTGCCCGCAGTGCGGACGGATGCGGAGTTCGGTGCTGGCCGACGTGCGGGAGCTGTCGGAGCCGCAACTGGCGCGGGCGATGCGGTTGGAGGCCGCGGAGTTCCTGGCCTGACGGTCGCGGAGGGACGGAACGGGCCCCGGGCGGATTCGTCCGGGGCCCTGTCGTGCACGTAACCTCGAAGCGTGCTGCTCTCTGACAAGGACATCCGGACCGAAATCGACCTGGGTCGGGTCGTCGTCGACCCGTTCGACCCGGCGATGATCCAGCCGTCGAGTATCGACGTGCGCCTCGACCGCTTCTTCCGCGTGTTCGAGAACCACAAGTACCCGCACATCGACCCCTCCGAGGAGCAGCCGGACCTGACCCGGCTGGTCGAGCCGGAGGGCGACGAGGCGTTCATCCTGCACCCCGGCGAGTTCGTGCTGGCCTCGACGTACGAGGTCATCACGCTGCCCGACGACGTCGCGTCCCGGCTGGAGGGCAAGTCGAGCCTGGGCCGGCTGGGCCTGCTCACCCACTCCACGGCCGGCTTCATCGACCCCGGTTTCAGCGGCCACGTGACCCTGGAGCTGTCGAACGTCGCGACGCTGCCGATCAAGCTCTACCCGGGCATGAAGATCGGGCAGCTGTGCCTGTTCCGGCTCTCCTCGCCCTCGGAGCACCCGTACGGCTCGGAGCGCTACGGCTCGCGCTACCAGGGCCAGCGCGGCCCGACGCCGTCCCGCTCGTACCTGAACTTCCACCGCAGCGACGTCTGAGCACAGGACCCGCAGGACCCGCGGGCCCCACGGAGCGCACGCACGACGGGCGGCCTGACCCCTCACCCGAGGGATCAGGCCGCCCGCGGCGTTTCTCAGGCCCGCTTCGGGCTGGTGACGGCGACCAGCTCGGTGCCGTCCTCGGACAGCCGCAGCTCGGTGCGCAGCTCGGCCAGCTCGCCGAGGTGGTGCAGGTGGGTGCCGCCGCAGAAGATCTGCGCGCCGCCCTCGGGCAGCTCGCAGTGCCACTGGCGGCGGGCGGTGAGCTCGGGGCCGGGCACCTCGATGCGGACCGGGGCGTCGGCGGCGACCCAGGCGGCCAGCCGGGCGTTGACGGCCTCGGTGAGGGCCGGCAGGGCGTCGGCGAGGGCCGGGAACTCCTCGGTGGCGTCCACCGTGAAGCCCTTCTTCTTCAGCGACTTGCCGAGCCGGTAGGTGTCGGTGCTGGCCGCGGTGTCCATCACCGAGCTCGCCATGGCGAGGCTGTCGAAGTCCGGGTGGCCGAAGGCGTCCGAGCGGCCCGGGTCCTTGCGCCAGCGCGGGGCGAGCGCGGCGTTCAGGGCGAGGGCGAGCAGGTGGCAGCCGCTGTGCGAGGCGCTGAGGGCGCCCCGGCGGTCGGCGTCGACGGCGAGCGCGGCGGTGCGGCCGACGAGGTCCCCCGGGTCGCCGTCGACGACGTGCAGGACCAGCCAGGACCACTCCTCGTCACCGCGCCGGACCGGGATGTCGGCGCCGACCAGCAGTTCCCCGCCCTCCGGGCCGACGGCGCCGGTCAGGCAGTCGACCACGGCCAGCTCGGTGCCGTCGACGGTCAGGGTGCCGAGATCGGCCGGCTGGTCGGGCCAGGTGTGGTCGAGCGGGTGGAACGGGGTCGCCGCGGTGACGACGGCGTACCGGCCGTCGGCCAGCGGGTGCACCGCGAGCACCGGGGACTCGCCGGTCACCGCCCCGGCCGGGAAGCTGACGTGGGTGGTGGGGAGGGTCATTCCTGGCTCCGGTGAAGGTGGGACGACGAGGGTGGGGCGGGCCCGGCGCTCGGCCGCGACCCGCCCCCATTCTGCCCTTCGCCCGTCGGAGCCCTCGGCCCGGCGTCGCTCCGCCCGGTGCGGCTCAGCCCAGCGTCGGCAGCTTGATCAGCACCAGCAGCGCCACCAGCTGTATCGCCGAGGCGGCCGCGGCCTTGCCCCAGGGCAGGTCGTGCAGCCGCCGGACCATGCTGGTCAGCAGGTACGCGCAGAGCATCCAGGTGGCCCAGCCGACGACCTGGACGACGGCGCTGCCGGAGGGCAGCACCAGGTCGAGCAGCAGCCGGGGCGCGTCGGTGAGCCAGCCGATCAGCGCGGCCAGGCCGACGGTCGCCTTCCACGGGCCGTCGCCGCCCAGCTGGCGGGCCATCGCGTAGGTGACCCCGCCGAAGAGCGCGCCGGCCACGGTGAAGCCGATGGCGGCGGCGAGGATGCCGGTCAGCGCCACGGTGAAGGTCGAGTTGACGATGTCGTCGTGGGTCAGCCCGATGCCGAGCACCGCGAGCGCGCCGTACAGCAGCGAGACGGTGAGCGCGGGCAGCCAGACCTGGTGGTCGCGGGTGCGGTCGAAGACCGCGGTCGGGCTGCGGAACAGGCCGGTGAACAGTTCGCGCCAGTGCGGCCGGGGCCCGGCGACGTGCGGGGCGGACTGGCCGCCGGCCCGGTAGACGGCGACGTTGTCCTGGCCGTACGGCTGCTGGTCGTAGCCCTGCTCGGGGCCGTAGCCCTCCTCGGGGCCGTAGGGCGGCTGCTGCCCGTGGCCGTCGTCGTAGTAGCCGTGCTCCTGGCCGGGGTGCCCCTGGTACGGCGGCTGTCCCTGGTACGGACCGCCGGCCGCGTACGGGTCGCCGACGGGGAAGGCCCGGGTGCTGCCGGGCCGGTCCGCCGCGTACGGGTCGTACCCGTCCCCCGCCGTCTGCCCGGGACCGCCGGGCGTGCCGGGCGTGCCGGGACCGCCCGGACCGCCCGGACCGCCGGGCGCGCCGCCGGGCCCGCCGGGCGTCGCCGCGTGCGGGGCCGTGAAGTACTCCGGCCCGTCCGTCCCCCCGTGCCCCCCGGGCGCGGACGGCGGCGGAGGGGCCGACCACCCGCCGCGCGGACGGTCCGCGCCCTGACCGTTGTCGTATCGATTACCAGCCACGGTCCGAAGGTACCCGTCCGGCCCGGCCCGCGGCGGCCCCGGACGAAGCCGGGGCCGGTTTGCAGCGAGGCTGAGACGAACGGGGCCGAAAACCCGCGGGGCGCGGGGTGGCTACCGCTGTGCGCCGACCGACGGCCCGTGCACCGCCGCGGCCGCGCTGGTGCCGGCCGGGCAGCCGCCCGGGCCGGCCGAGGTGCGGACGGCGCCGACCGGCAGCAGGGTGCCGCAGGCGATCCGGATGCCGTTCGGCAGCTCGTTGTCCGACTCCACGATCGCGCCGTCGCCGATCACCGCGCCGTCCAGCGCCGAGCGGGCGCCGACGGTGGCGAAGGCGCCCACGATCGAGTCCTTGACCAGGGTGTCCGGGCCGATCACCGCGCCGGGCAGGATCACGCTGCCCTCGACGATCGCGCCGGCCTCGACCACCGCGTCCTCGGCGACCACGGTGCCGCCGCTGAGCACCGCGCCCGGGTGGACGGTGGCGCCGGGCAGCAGCAGGGCGTCGCCGGTCGGGCCGGGGACGGCCGGGGAGTCGACCTTGCCGAGCACCAGGTCCGCCGAGCCGCGGACGAAGGCCGCCGGGGTGCCCAGGTCCAGCCAGTACGAGGTGTCGACGACACCGCGCAGCAGCGCGCCGGTGGCCAGCAGTTCGGGGAAGGTCTCGCGCTCGACGGACACCTCGCGGCCGGTCGGGATGCGGTCGATCACGGACCGGGTGAAGACGTAGCAGCCGGCGTTGATCTGGTCGGTGACGATCTGCTCCGGGGTCTCCGGCTTCTCCAGGAACTCCAGCACCCGCCCGTCCTCGTCGGTCGGGACGAGGCCGAAGGCCCGCGGGTCCTCGACCCGGGTCAGGTGCAGGGTGACGTCGGCCCCGGCGGCCACGTGGCCGTCGCGCAGGGCGGCGATGTCGACGCCGGAGAGGATGTCGCCGTTGAAGACCAGGACCGGTTCGTCCGGGCCGCAGGTCAGGCCGGAGGCGGCGTTGCGGATCGCCCCGCCGGTGCCCAGCGGCTCGCGCTCGGTCAGGTAGACGAGCTCGATGCCGTACGGGGTGCCGTCCTGGAAGTGGTCCTCGAACACCTCGGCCAGGTACGAGGTGGCCAGCACGACGCGGGTGACGCCGGCGGCGGCCGCGCGGGCCAACTGGTGCGCGATGAACGGGACGCCTGCCACCGGCAGCATCGGCTTGGGGGTGTGGGTGGTCAGCGGACGCAGTCGCGTGCCCTTACCACCGACCAGCATGATCGCCTCGGTCATGGTCTGCGCTGTTCCCCTTGTGGTCTCTGCGGCCCGGCCCGGCGGGCCGACACCTCGTCGTCGGTCTGGACCCGGCCGTGCGGCCGGCGCGGGTCGCCACCCGCCCGGGGCTTCCGTCCGGAACGGGTCGACCGGCACGAAGCCGGTCCGGGCCTACTGTATTTGCTTCCGACCGAATGCCCGTCCGGCGCCTGTGCGATTGCCGTCACCCCCCGTACGCCCGCCGTACCGGGGCGGGCCGTCCGGAGCGACCGAAAGCCCGGCCCGGCGGGCGCGTTCGCGGCGTCCACCGGGCCGGGCAGTTGTTGCAGAACTGTCGAACAGCGGGCTCGTCGGCGCCGGTCAGGCGCCCACCGTCGCGGGCTGCTCCTCGTCCCCGGTCGGCGGGAGGGCCTTCACCGAGTCGAGCAGCAGCTGGGCCACGTCGACCACCTTCAGGTGCTCCTTGGCCGCGCCCTCGTTCTTCTTGCCGTTGACCGAGTCGGAGAGCATCACCAGGCAGAACGGGCAGGCGGTGGAGACGATGTCCGGGTTGAGCGACAGCGCCTCGTCCACGCGCTCGGTGTTGATCCGCTTGCCGATGCGCTCCTCCATCCACATCCGGGCACCGCCGGCGCCGCAGCAGAAGCCGCGCTCCTTGTGCCGGTGCATCTCCTGCTGGCGCAGACCGGGGACCTTGTCCATGATCTCGCGCGGCGGGCTGTAGACCTTGTTGTGGCGGCCCAGGTAGCAGGGGTCGTGGTAGGTGATCAGGCCCTCGACCGGGTTGACCGGGATCAGCTTGCCCTCGTCGATGAGGTGCTGCAGCAGCTGGGTGTGGTGGATGACCTCGAAGTGGCCGCCCAGCTGCGGGTACTCGTTGGCGATGGTGTTGAAGCAGTGCGGGCAGGTGGCCACGATCCGCTTGACCGGGGCGTCCTCCAGGGCCGCGTTCAGCGTCTCCACGTTCTGCGCGCCGAGCATCTGGAACAGGAACTCGTTGCCCAGGCGGCGGGCGGAGTCACCGGTGCAGGACTCCTCCTTGCCGAGGATCGCGAACTTCACGCCCGCGGTGTGCAGCAGCTCGGCGAAGGCCTTGGTGGTCTTCTTGGCGCGGTCCTCCAGGGCGCCGGCGCAGCCGACCCAGTAGAGGTACTCGACCTCGGCGGGGTCGATGTCCTCGCCGATCACCGGCACCTCGATGCCGGTCTCCTTCTTGAGCTCCTTGACCCAGTCCAGGCGGGCCTTGGTGGCCATGCCCCACGGGTTGCCCTTGTTCTCCAGGTTCTTGAGCATCGTCCCGGCCTCGGTCGGGAACGAGGACTCGATCATCACCTGGTAGCGGCGCATGTCGACGATGTGGTCGATGTGCTCGATGTCCACCGGGCACTGCTCGACGCAGGCGCCGCAGGTGGTGCAGGACCACAGCACGTCCGGGTCGATGACGCCGTTCTCTTCGGCGGTGCCGATCAGCGGGCGCTCGGCCTCGGCCAGGGCGGCCGCCGGGACGTCCTTGAGCTGCTCGGAGGTGGCCCGCTCCTCGCCCTCCATGTCCTTGCCGCCGCCGGCCAGCAGGTACGGCGCCTTGCCGTAGGCGTGCTCGCGCAGGCTCATGATCAGCAGCTTCGGCGAGAGCGGCTTGCCGGTGTTCCAGGCCGGGCACTGCGACTGGCAGCGGCCGCACTCGGTGCAGGTGGAGAAGTCGAGGATGCCCTTCCAGGAGAAGTGCTCGACCTGGGAGACGCCGAAGACGGCGTCCTCGGCCGGGTCCTCGAAGTCGATCGGCCGGCCGCCCGAGGTCATCGGACCGAGGGCGCCGAGCGCGGTGCCGCCGTCCTCCTCGCGCTTGAAGTAGATGTTGAAGAAGCCGAGGAAGCGGTGCCAGGCCACGCCCATCGAGGGGTTGAGGCCGATGGTGGTCGCCCACGCGAACGAGATGCAGATCTTCAGCATCGCGAACAGGTAGATCAGGTTCTCCAGCGTGCCGTGCGACAGGCCGCCCAGCGCGGAGACCAGCGGGTACGAGACCAGGTGCTCCGGCCCGTACGAGTCGACGCCGTTGAGGGCGCCCTCCAGGCCGCGCAGCATCAGGATGCACAGGCCGATGCCGAGGATCGTGTACTCGACGTAGAAGGCCTGCCAGGCGATCGAGCCGGCGAACCGGGACTTGCGGCCGGACCGGGACGGCAGGCTCATCAGCCGGATCACGATCAGGACGGCGATGCCCAGCGTGGTCAGGGTGCCGACCAGCTCGACGAAGAGCTGCCAGATCATCCAGTGGCCGATGATCGGCAGCGCGAAGTCGGCGTCGAAGAGCTGGCCGAAGGCGTTCACGATGGTCAGCACCAGGCTGAAGAAGCCGACCGCCACGAACCAGTGGGCGATGCCGACGATCCCCCAGCGGTTCATCCTGGTGTGGCCGACGAACTCGGTCGCGACGGTCTTCACCCGCTGGGCGGGCTGCCCGAAGCGGGTGGAGTCCGGCGCACCGGTGCGGACCACCTTGTAGATGTACAGCGCCGCACGGGCGGCGAGCGCGGTGCCGATCACGAATGTGACCAGCGAGATGACGATCGCTGCTAGCTGCATCGGCTCTCCGTCTCCTGCGGCTTTGCGGTTGAGCAGGCTCTGCGTTACACGGTCTTGGGAACTGAGTGTACTGGTCGGTAACTTGCCGGGCCGACGGCCCGGACATTACCGGTGACCGACCGTCGTCCAGAAGATTCCCAAGCTATGGCGGCAGTCACGTGGCCGCACCCCCGCCCCGGCGCGGCGCGCCCGCTCCGCCCCGCCGCTCAGCAAAGTTGAGCGAGCGGCGCTCATAGCTGTTGACTCCGTCCACCGGGTCGTGCATCCTTGAGCCTGTAAAGCTCAACTCTTCCGTGGAGGTATCTACGATGGCACGCGCGGTCGGCATCGACCTCGGTACGACGAACTCGGTCGTCAGCGTTCTGGAGGGTGGCGAGCCCACCGTCATCACGAACGCCGAGGGCGCTCGGACCACGCCGTCCGTCGTCGCCTTCGCCAAGAACGGCGAGGTCCTCGTCGGCGAGGTGGCCAAGCGCCAGGCGGTCACCAACGTCGACCGCACCATCCGCTCGGTCAAGCGCCACATGGGCACCGGGTGGAAGATCAACATCGATGGCAAGGACTTCAACCCCCAGCAGATCTCGGCCTTCGTGCTGCAGAAGCTGAAGCGGGACGCCGAGGCGTACCTGGGCGAGACGGTCACCGACGCCGTCATCACCGTCCCGGCGTACTTCAACGACTCGGAGCGCCAGGCCACCAAGGAGGCCGGCGAGATCGCGGGCCTGAACGTCCTGCGCATCGTCAACGAGCCGACCGCGGCCGCCCTGGCGTACGGCCTGGACAAGGACGACCAGACCATCCTGGTCTTCGACCTCGGCGGCGGCACCTTCGACGTCTCCCTGCTGGAGATCGGCGACGGGGTCGTCGAGGTGAAGGCCACCAACGGTGACAACCACCTCGGTGGCGACGACTGGGACCAGCGCGTCGTCGACCACCTGGTCAAGGTCTTCCAGGGCGGCCACGGCGTCGACCTGTCCAAGGACAAGATGGCCCTCCAGCGTCTGCGCGAGGCCGCCGAGAAGGCCAAGATCGAGCTGTCCTCGTCCTCCGAGACCTCGATCAACCTGCCGTACATCACGGCCTCCGCCGAGGGCCCGCTGCACCTGGACGAGAAGCTCACCCGCGCCCAGTTCCAGCAGCTGACCGCGGACCTGCTGGAGCGCTGCAAGGTCCCGTTCCACAACGTCATCAAGGACGCCGGCATCTCGCTGTCCGAGATCGACCACGTCGTCCTCGTCGGCGGCTCGACCCGCATGCCGGCCGTCGCCGAGCTCGTCAAGGAGCTGACCGGCGGCCAGGACGCCAACAAGGGCGTCAACCCGGACGAGGTCGTCGCCATCGGCGCCGCGCTCCAGGCCGGTGTCCTGAAGGGCGAGGTCAAGGACGTCCTGCTGCTCGACGTCACCCCGCTGTCCCTCGGCATCGAGACCAAGGGCGGCATCATGACCAAGCTGATCGAGCGCAACACCACGATCCCGACCAAGCGCTCCGAGATCTTCACCACGGCCGAGGACAACCAGCCGTCCGTGCAGATCCAGGTCTACCAGGGCGAGCGCGAGATCGCGGCGTACAACAAGAAGCTCGGCATGTTCGAGCTGACCGGCCTGCCGCCGGCGCCGCGCGGCCTGCCGCAGATCGAGGTCACCTTCGACATCGACGCCAACGGCATCATGCACGTCGGCGCCAAGGACCTCGGCACCGGCAAGGAGCAGAAGATGACCGTCACCGGCGGCTCCTCGCTGCCGAAGGACGAGGTCGACCGCATGCGCCGCGAGGCCGAGCAGTACGCCGAGGACGACCACAAGCGCCGCGAGGCCGTCGAGACGCGCAACTCCGCCGAGCAGCTCGTCTACTCGACCGAGAAGTTCATCGCCGACAACGCCGACAAGCTGCCGGGCGACGTCAAGACCGAGGTCGAGACCGCCATCGGCGAGCTCAAGGAGGCCCTGAAGGGCGAGGACATCGCGAAGATCCGCGAGGCCTCGGAGAAGGTCTCCACCACCGCGCAGAAGCTCGGCCAGGCGCTGTACGCCAACGCCGACGCCACCGCCGGTGCCGCCCCCTCCGGTGACTCCGCCCAGGCCAAGGACGACGACGTCGTCGACGCCGAGATCGTGGACGACGAGAAGCCCAAGGGCGGTGCGGCATGACGGACAAGCCGCAGGGCGGCAAGCCCGGCGACGACTCCGCCGCCGAAGAGGCCGTGATCAAGGCTGCCGAGGAGGCCGCCGCGGCCGGCAGCGGGGAGTCCGGTTCGGAGGGTCTCGCCGCCGCCAAGCGCGAGCTCGCCGAGCGCACCGGTGACCTGCAGCGCCTCCAGGCCGAGTACCAGAACTACCGCAAGCGGGTCGAGCGCGACCGGCTGACCGTCCGCGAGATCGCCGTCTCCAACATCCTGGAGTCGCTGATCCCGGTCCTGGACGACATCGGCCGCGCCCGCGAGCACGGCGAGGTCACCGGCGGCTTCAAGTCCGTCGCCGAGTCGCTGGAGACGGTCGTCGCCAAGCTGGGCCTGCAGCAGTTCGGCAAGGAGGGCGAGCCCTTCGACCCGACCATGCACGAGGCGCTGATGCACAGCTACTCCTCGGACGTCACCGAGGACACCTGTGTCCAGGTCCTCCAGCCCGGCTACCGCATCGGCGAGCGGATCATCCGCCCGGCGATGGTGGCCGTCGCCGAGCCCCAGCCCGGCAGCCAGGCGTCCACGGACGCCGAGGCCAAGTCCGCCGACGCGGACAAGTCCGACGGTGGCTCGGACAGCTGACAACCTGTGACGGGTGACAACCAGTGCGCTGCGGAGTCGTACGCCGGCCAGTACGGCGGCCGGCTCCGCAGCGCGCTGTCAGCAGTCGTGCTCGCAGCCGCTGTTGACAGCTCAGTGACGATGGACATCGGGAGGTGGCGTACGCCATGAGTGGCAAGGACTTTGTCGAGAAGGACTACTACAAGGTCCTCGGCGTGCCCAAGGACGCCACCGCCACCGAGATCAAGAAGACCTACCGCAAGCTCGCGCGCGAGTTCCACCCCGACGCCAACAAGGGTGACGCCAAGGCCGAGGAGCGGTTCAAGGACATCTCCGAGGCGTACGACGTCCTCTCCGACGAGAAGCGCCGCAAGGAGTACGACGAGGCCCGCAGCCTCTTCGCCAACGGCGGCTTCCGGGCCGGCGGCGGCCCCGGCGGCACCGGCAGCTACAGCTTCGACTTCGGCGACCTCTTCAGCGGCAGCCAGGGCGGCGCCGGCAGCGGGGGCGGCATCGGCGACGTCTTCGGCGGCCTCTTCAACCGCGGCGGCACCCGGCAGGCCCAGCCCCGGCGCGGCGCCGACGTCGAGACCGAGGTGACGCTCTCCTTCGAGGAGGCGGTGGACGGCGCGACCGTCCCGCTGCGGATGACCAGCCAGGCCCCCTGCCGCAGCTGCAACGGCACCGGCGCCAAGACCGGCACCACCCCGCGGGTCTGCCCGACCTGCGTCGGCGCGGGCACCGTCAGCCGCGGCCAGGGCGCCTTCGCGCTCTCCGAGCCGTGCAAGGACTGCCGCGGCCGAGGCATGATCGTCGACGACCCGTGCACCGACTGCCACGGCAGCGGCCGGGCCAGCTCGGCCCGCACCATGCAGGTCCGCATCCCGGCCGGCGTCCAGGCCGACCAGCGCATCCGGCTCAAGGGCAAGGGCGCACAGGGCGAGCGCGGCGGACAGCCCGGCGACCTCTACGTCACCGTGCACGTCGACCCCCACCCCGTCTTCGGCCGCAAGGGCGACAACCTCACCGTCACCGTGCCGGTCACCTTCCCCGAGGCCACGCTCGGCGCCACCATCGAGGTGCCCACGCTGAACGGCCCCGCCGTGAAGCTCAAGCTGCCCCCGGGCAGCGCCAACGGCCTCACCATGCGCGCCCGCGGCAAGGGCGCCACCCGCAAGGACGGCACCCGCGGCGACCTCCTCGTCACCGTCGAGGTCGTGGTGCCGCAGCACGTCACCGGCGACGCGCTGAACGCCCTCGAGCAGTACCGCGAGGCCACCGCCTCCGACGATCCGCGCGCCGCCCTCTTCCGGGCGGCGAAGGGAGCGTGACGACCAGATGTCCCCGATGAACCCGATCGACCCCGACACCCCGATCGGCCCCGGCCTCGGCGAAGGCCTGCCCGGCGCCGGCCCCCGCCGCACCCGCCGCGCCGCCGCGTCCCCGCCGCCGTACGTCCTCACCGAGGACACCCCGGTGTACGTCATCTCCGTGGCCGCCGAACTGTCCGGCCTGCACCCGCAGACCCTGCGCCAGTACGACCGCCTCGGCCTGGTCTGCCCCGACCGCACCGCCGGCCGCGGCCGCCGCTACTCCGCACGCGACATCCAGCAGCTGCGCGAGGTCCAGCGGCTCTCCCAGGACGAGGGCATCAACCTGGCGGGCATCAAGCGGATCATCGAGCTGGAGAACCAGGTCACCGCCCTCCAGTCCCGCGTCACGGAACTGGTCGACTCCCTGGAAGGCGCCGCCACCGCCCTCCAGCAGCGCGAGGCCGCCGTCCACGCCTCCTACCGCCGCGACCTCGTCCCGTACCAGCCCCCCACCCCGCAGTCCAGCGCCCTCGTCGTCTGGCGCCCCAAGCGCTGACCGGGCACCCACCGGCCGCCGGCCCCTCCTCTCGGGGGGTGCCGGCGGCTGCCGTGTGGTGAGAGAGTGCAGTCACATTTCGTCTTCATCGGACTCATCAGGTCTGGCATGCTGAAACGTGACTCAGCGGCGGCGCTGATGGGACACAGGCGTCACGGTAACGGCAAGGAGCCGCAGATGAGTGAACGAGAGCAGCCCGTTGCCGCTGGCTCACCCGTCCTGTCGGCCGAGGCCCGAGAGCTATATCTGGCCGTCATCCGAGGAGACGGTCATCTGCCGTCAGGATCCGATCCCGGGCGGGCCGATGCCGCTCGGGACGAGTTGGTCGGAATTGGCCTCCTCGTACCCGACACCGACGATCCGAGCGATTTCATAGCGGCCGATCCCACCCAGCTCTCGACAAGCCTCAGCCATTCGTGGCAACGCCAAGCACTGGATCTCCTCTCGCGGGCCGTTTCACTCCCGTCCGAACTCCAGGAACTCGCACAGGAATTCCACGCCCCGAAACAGCAGGGAGGGTCGATCGAATATGTGCGAGGGAAGGCCCTAATTCATCAGCGAGTACAGCAGTACAGGGTTTCCATGGAGGAAGCCCTGGCGCTCCAGCCTGGCGGCCCTCGGCCGCCGGACGTTCTCTCGGTCATGGTCGAGCAGGACCTGAACACCCTCCGCAGTGGCACGACGATGCGGACGATTTACCACGCCAGCACCCGGTACCATCAGCCGACCAGGGATTACGTGGCCACACTCGCACGTGCTGGTGGGCAGTACCGGACTCTCGACGAGCCCTACACGCGACTGATAGTGATGGATCGGCGCGTGGCCGTGATCCCGATCGCCGATGACATGAGCCTCGCGGCCTTCATCTACGACCCCGCAGTCGTCAGCTATCTCGTCGAAGAGGTATTCGAGCGCTGCTGGAGCCGCGCGCTGGAATTCGAGGGCGACCGCACAGTGCCACAACAGGTGGTGTCCCGCCTGCGCCAGACGATTATTGACCAGATGCTAGAGGGCACCAATCACCGGGTCATCGCACGACGCCTGGGAATCAGCGAGCGAACGCTGGCCAGACATATAGCCGAGATGCGGGACGACTACAAGGTCGACTCACTGTTCCAGCTCGGATACGTTCTCGGCCGCAAGGCACAGGGGCCGATCGACTGAATCACCGCCCACTACGGACAGACCGGAGAATGTTCCGGGATTCCGGCATGGCCGGGGCGAACAGGGCCGCACTCAGGTCCAGGCGATGTCGTCGGCAAGGGTCACAGCAGCTTCCGTAGCGCCTGTCCCATGAGAATCGACAGCGTCCGCGAGGCAGCCAACGCCAACCACAGCAGCCGCGACGGCCAACGAAAGCACAACCTTGCGGACAAATCGGCGCATGGTAGGCACGCCCCCACTCTCTCCCTCGGGAATCGCCACTGGAAGTTTCAAGCCAGGATAACGGCTCACATAGTGCCGCACGATAGAGAAGCTGTCACCTGGCCTGCCGCAGAGTGTGCGTCATCTCCCTGCCAGGCGTCCAGATGACACAGGCCAACCCTGGACGCGACGCCGCCCGGCGATGGACGATCAGTTCGCTCCCAATGGTCCGGCAAGACACCACATCTTGCCAATGTACCGTCAAATGCTAAGTCGTTCACCAGCGGCATCACCACACAGAGCAGCCCACAGCCAACGCGTCGCCGACTCTCACTCCCCCGGTCGGCCTTTCCCCGGAGTCGACATGACCGAGCCCTACCTGCGTCACCACGACAGCCAGGCCCCTGAGGGTCGGCGTGCACGTGTGTTCCTGGCCGCCCCGCTGATGCGACTGACCGGGCCGGCCGACAGCGTGGTGACCCTCGCCAGCCGGACGCGGCTGACGACGCTCCGCACCACCCTCCTCCGCAGCGGTGCCGCCGTGTACAGCGCGCACCACAGCGACGCCTGGACCATCTCCGGCCGCGCGCCGGAGCCCCGCGTCCCCTCCGACTTCCGCGCCCTCCAGTCCGCGGACCTCGTGTTCGCCTACGTCGGCGCCCCGCTCTCGGCCGGCGTGAGCCTGGAGCTCGGCTGGGCGTCCGCGCTGCGCAAGCCGATCGTCCTCCTGGTCGACGAGGCCATCACCCACAACCCGCTGATCGCCACCATCGAGCAGGTCGCCCCCGTCCTCCCGCTGGTCTTCGACGACACCTGGTCGCAGGAGGCCCTCAACCACACGGTCGAGACCGCGCTCGACTGGGCCGGCATGGCGCTCTCCCTGCGCGAGGGCTTCTGGACCGCCCCCGGCGAGCAGTTCAACGTCCCCCGGCAGCAGCCCGCCGTCCCCGGCTACTGGCCGACCGGCGCCGCCACCGGCTGAGCAGCGGCTACCCACCGGGCTCCCCCGCCCGGGCTCCCCGCATCTGCCAGCCCAACTGGAACAGCGTCTCCGCGTCGTACAGCTCACGCAGCCGGGCGATGTGACCGGCGACGGTGCGTTCGCTCAGCCCCAACCGGCTGGCGATCGCCCGCTGCGTGAGGCCGCGGGCGAGCAGCCGCGCGACCTGCTCGTGGGCGGCCGGCGCCACCGAACCGGCGGCCAGTGCGGCCCAGTCCACGACATCGGCCTGCTGCCAACGCTGCTCGAAGACGTCGACCACGTACGCGACCACCGCGGGATCCTCCACCACGGCGGCGACCTTGTTGTCAGGGGTCGCCGGGATCACGGCGACGGTGCGGTCGAAGATGAGCGTCCGGCTGAAGGCGGCGTCGAGGACGCGGATCCGCGAGCCGATCCTCGTGGACTCCGCCGCGAACTCGACCTGGTCCCCGTCCAGTCGGGCCTGCGGTTGGTAGATCGTACGCACCGAGCCACCGCGCTCGATGTAGCGGAGCGTATGGGCCAGACCGTCCCCCCGCTGCGCGGGCGGCTGGAACCTGCCCGGCTGGGCGGTCAGGCATTCGTGCGGATAGTCCTTGATGAGCCGGGCGACCAGGTGCCGGATCTCCACCATGCCCGCCACCCTCCGCACCCCGCCCGCCGGTTCCGTCCGACGTGGTGCCGCGTCGTAGGCCTGGGTGAGGTCCTCCAGCAGATCCGGAATGAGAGCGGCCTTGGCGAGCAGGCGGGAACTCTCCTCCCGCAGTTCGGTACCCAGGCGTTCGCCCACGGCCCGGGGGTTGATCGAGGTGTAGAAGCCGTCCGTGGCATGGAGGAGCAGGAGTCCCAGGTCGGCGAGTTGTCTGACCGTCGGCTCGTCCTCGGGACGGATGTCGGCGACGTGGAGGCGGCCGCCGTCTCGGAGGATCTCCCGGTAGAGCTCCCGGGCGGCGGCGTCCGGCAGGTCGGCGTCAGACATCGCGAGCCCCCCGCATCTGCCAGCCCAGTTGGAACAGCGTCTCGGCGTCGTACTGATCCCGCAGCCGGGCGATGTGGGCCGCGACCGTCCGCTCGCCCAGGCCCAGGCGGGTGGCGATCGCCCGCTGGGTGAGGCCGCGGGCGAGCAGCCGGCCGACCTGCTCGGGCACGGACGGCTCGCTGGAACCGGATGCCAGGGAGGCCCAGTTGACGCCCTCGGCGTCCTGCCAGTGCAGTTCGAAGGTCCGCACCAGGAAGTCGACCACGGCCGGGTCGTCGATGACGGCCGCGCTGGTTACCCCCGGTGCGGCGGCGACCACGGCCACGGTGCGGTCGAAGATCAGCATCTTGGGGAACGAGAACGCCGCGACCCTGATGTGGCAGCCGATCCCGGTCAGCCGGGCAGCCAGTCGGACGGTCGAGGCGTCGAGACGGGCCGCGGACTGGTAGAGGGTGCGGATCGAACCGCCCGTCTCCAGGAAGCGGCGGGCGTGGTTCACGGTGTCGTCGGCGGCGTCCACCGGCCGGGCGCCGCCGGGGTGGGCGCAGAGTGCCTCGTGGCGGAGCTCCTCGGAGAGTTGGGAGACCTGGTGCCGGATGTTCTCCATGCCCTCGACGACCCGGGTGCTCCCGGAGCGGTCGCGGCGGCGGGACGCCGCGTCATAGGCGACGGTGAGGTCGCCGAACACGTCCGGGAGTTCTTCGGCCCGTGTCAGCAGACGCGTGCCGGCCGCCCGCAGGTCGGCGCCGATCCGGGCCGTGACCGAGCGCGGGTCCACCGCGCTGAGCGAGCCGTCCAGGACGTACGGCTTCAGCAGCCCCAGGTCCATCAGGGTCTGGACGGTCTGCGCGTCCTCCTCCGCCACGTCCGCGATCCGGATCCGGCCGCCATCGCGCAGGATGGCCAGGTAGAGGGCGCGGGCGGTGTCGTCGGGCAGGGCGAATCCGGTGTCGGTCACAGCCGCTCCCCCCGCATCTGCCAGCCCAGCTGGAACAGTGTCTCGGCGTCGTACTGCTCCCGCAGCCGGGCGATGTGGCCGGCCACGGTCCGTTCGCCCAGGCCCAGGCGGGTGGCGATCGCGCGCTGGGTGAGGCCCTGGGCGAGCAGTCGGGCGATCTGCTGATGGCTGGGCGAGTCGGCGGAACCGGCTGCCAGCGCTGCCCAGTTGACTCCCTCGGCGCGCTGCCAGAGCTGCTCGAAGGTGTCCACCACGAAGGACACCATCGCCGGGTCGTCGACCACGGCGGCGCTGGTGTGATCGGGAGCGGCCGGGATGACGGCCACGGTGCGGTCGAAGACCAGGAAGCGTGTGAACGGGACGGCGAGGATCCGGGTGGTGCAGCCGAGCAGGGCGACCTCGGCGGCGAAGCGGACGGTCGGCGGGTCCAGTCTGGCCGAGGCCTCGTAGAGCGAGCGCACGGTGCCACCGCGCTCGTGGACGCGGCGGGCGCGGTCGAGGGAGTCGGGTAGCAGTTCGGCGGGACGGGGGCCGCCGGGCTGGGCGGTCATCGTCTCGTCGGGGAACTCCTGGGCCAGCAGTTCCAGTTCGTGCCGGATGTCCTCCTTCGCCGTGAGGTAGCGGACCCCGGCCGTGCCGCTCCGCCGTTTCGGGGTCGCGTCGTAGGCGCGGGTCAGTTCGCCCATCAGCTCGGGCAGTTGCTCGGCCTCCACGAGCAGGCGGGCGCTCTGTCGGCGGATCTCGGTGCCGATCCGCTCCGTGGCCGCCCGCGGGTCGACCGCGCTGTACGCCGCGTCCTGCAACTGCGGCACCAGCAGCCCGAGTTCCACCAGCCGTCGGAGCGCAGGACCGTCCTCCGCGCCGACCTCGGCCGACCGGACCCGGCCGCCTTCGCGCAGGACGGCGAGGTAGAGGGCGCGGGCGGCGGCGTCCGGGAGGGCGGCGGAGAGCGGGGTGGCGGGGGTGTCAGTCATGGTGTTCTCCGCGGAGCTGCCAGCCGAGGTGGAAGAGGCTGTGGGCGCCGTAGCGGTCGCGCAGCCGGGAGATGTGGGCGGCGACGGTGCGTTCGCTCACGCCGAGCCGGGTGGCGACGGCCCGTTGGGTGAGGCCGCGGGCGAGCAGTCGGCCGATCCGGACGGTGGTGACGGACGGCGGGTCGAGGTGGCGGTCGGCGGGGGTGGCGCGGGCCCAGTCGCGCTCGAACTGGGCGACCAGGTAGGCGACGGTGGTGGGGTCGGTGAGGAAGGCGGCCCGGTTGCGGTCCTCGTCGGCGGGGATGACGGCCACCGCGCGGTCGAAGACCAGTACCCGCTCGTACGGTTCGGCGAGGACGCGGACCTGGGCGCCGTGCCCGGTGCGCAGCGCGACCTGGCTCCGTGCGGCGGGGTCGGCCAGGGTGACCGGCTGGTAGACGGTGCGCAGCGAGCAGCCGCGGCGGAGCAGCGAGAGGTCCTGGGCGAGGGCCATCCGGAGGGCTTCGAGGGGACGCGGTCCGGGCTGGGCGGCGAGGACCTCCTCCCGGCATTCCGAGACGAGTTCGCCGACCCGCCGGCGGACCTCGGCGGCGTCGTCGACGGTGCCGGCCGCGGGATCGCCGGTACCGGGATCGCCGGCACCGGAGTGGACAGCCGGGAGGTCGACGCCCGGGTGGCGGGCGGCGTCGTAGGCGCGGGCCAGCGGCCCGAGGGTGCCCGGGAGGCGCTCGGCGTGCCGTAGCAGGCGGAGGGCGCGGGTGCGCAGTTCGAGGCCGATCCGGTCGCCGAGGGCGCGCGGGCTGGCGGCGGTCCAGCCGGTGGCGGTGGGGGTGAGCAGGCCGCGGGCGACGAGGGCGGCCAGGGTGGGGCGGTCGGCGGGGGCGAGGTCCTCGGGGCGCAGTCGGCCGCCGCCCCGGACGGCGGTGAGGTAGAGCGCCCGCTCGGCCGGGCCCGGCTCATCGGTCATCGCGGGAGCCTCGCATCAGCCAGCCGAGTTGGAAGAGGGTCTGGGCGCCGTAGCGGTCGCGCAGCCGGGAGATGTGGGCGGCGACGGTGCGTTCGCTCAGGCCCAGCCGGGTGGCGACGGCTCGCTGGGTGAGGCCGCGGGCGAGCAGCCGGCCGACCCGGTCGGGGATGGTGCGGGCGGGTGCCTGGCCGGGGGCGGCGGCGCCGGCGGTGTCGGCGCGGGCCCAGTCGCGTTCGAAGGTGCCGACCAGGTAGGTGATGGTGGCCGGGTCGGTGATGAAGGCGGCGGTGCTGTTGTCGTCGTTGGCGGAGATCACGGCGACGGTCCGGTCGAAGACGATCAGCCGCTGGAAGGGCTCGTCGAGCACCCGGATGAGCGAGCCGTGCCGGGTGACCTCCTCGGCGTAGGCGAGGGCGGGCGGGTCGGCGAGGGCGACCGGCTGGTAGATGGTGCGCAGCGAGCAGCCGCGCCGGAGCAGTTGGACGTCCTGGAGGAGGGCGACCTGGAGGGTGTCGGCGGGCCGGTGGCCGGGTTGCGCGGTGAGGACCTCGGAGCGGCAGTCGGAGACCAGTTGGGAGATCCGCTGGCGGATGTGGACGTGCCCCTCGACGTGGACGGCGCCGCCGGCCCGGTCGGTCGGCCGGGGCATCGCGTCGTAGGCCCGGGTGAGGCCGTCGAGGGCGCCCGGGAGGTTCTCCGCGCGGACCAGCAGCCGGGTGGCCTCGCTGCGCAGTTCGGCGCCGAGGCGGTCGCTGACCGAGCGCGGGCTGACGGCGGTGTAGCAGCGGTCCATCCGGTTGACCATCAACAGGCCGATGTCGATGAGCTGTTGGAGCGCGCCCCGGTCGGCGTCCGCGACCTCGCCGGTGGGGACGCGGCCGCCCTCGGCGATGATGGCCAGGTAGAGCTGCCGGGCGGCCTCGTCGGGCTCCTCGCCCACCGGTCCCTGCTGCGGTGTGACCGCCGGTTCCGCCGTCACGTCGCACTCTCCCTGCCGGACGCCTCTCCCCTGGTGCTGCCCCTGTTCCTCGCCGCGCGGGCCGCGGCACCGGTGGGCCGGGCGGGCTCACGGTGCCGGTGGGCGGTACGGCGTGATCATGGATCAGGCGGTCACGGTACCGGGTGGGACGGCGGACCCCCGGGCCCGGGTGCCGTCGCACGCCGGGTCGTCCGGGGGCCGCCATCGGTACGCCAATGCCAAGGCGCTCCCGTCGAGGCGGAGCAGCAACGCCTCGACGGGTCCGGCCGGGAGGCCATCACCACACATGGTCCCGGCCGGCGCCCTTCCCCCCCGTTCCACCGGTGCGGGTTGTCGCACCTGCGGTCAGTTTCGAAGAGCGAGTCGCCACCATCAGGCTGCGGTTGCCTGGACGACTTGGCGTGCCTCCACCCTCACAGCGTGACGGCCGGTGAACAAGTGCCGCCCGAGTGCATGTTCGCGCAATTGCAGCTATCTGCATCCGGGGGCGGCCGCGGGCGGTTCGGGCGGTGGGGCGGATTCCGGTGGGAACCCGGGCCTGGAAGGGGAGTCGGCGCCGACCGGCACTTCCGCCGGGCGGCTGTGCGCGGTCGTCCCGGCCGTGCACGTTCCTGCATCGGCGGCGTGCTCCTGAGCCGTACCGTCCGGCGCGGGGACGGGCCCCGCACCACGCGGACGGCCGCCCCGGGCGACGGGCCCCTCAGCGGGCCAGCAGCCGCCCCCGCGCGAGCCCGGCCGCGGTGCCGCCCGCGGCGAGCACCCAGGCGGACGCCAGCAGCAGGTAGAGGCCGACGGCCAGCGCGCTGAAGCCCGCGAAGCCGGTGTGCCGGGCGAGCGCGGAGGCGCCGGTGACGCAGGTGCCGACCGGGAAGGTGTACGCCCACCAGGTCATCGCGAACGGCATCCCGGCCCGCCGGGCCCGCAGGTTGGCGGCGAGCGCGACGGCCAGCCAGAGCATCGCGACGCCGATCACCGCCACGCCGTACAGCTCGGCGAGGTCGGTCATGGCGGGGGCCAGCGCGGGCAGTACCGGGCGGGCGGCGTCGGCGAGCTGGTGGACCGCGGTGACGGACTGGCCGAGCGGGCCGAGCACCAGGAACAGCGTGGGGGTGAGCGCCAGGGCGGGCAGCCTGCTGTGGAACAGCCCGGTGAACACCACCGGCAGCAGCACCAGGGTGGCCAGCAGGCCGACGCCGAACAGCGCCCAGCAGCCGTACAGCATGGCCTGCTGGGCCGTTCCGGCCGGCAGGTGCGGGACGAGCGCCGGGCCGCAGGCGGAGGCGACCAGCGGGGCGACCACCGGCAGCAGCCAGGTCGGGTTGGCCTCCAGGGCGGAGACCCGGTGCCGGGTGATCATCAGGTACGGGATGCCGCCGGCCACGGCCAGCGCGTACACGGTGCCGAGGCTCCACAGCACCGCGTCCAGGGCGACCGCCGGGCCGGTGCCGATGACCCGGGAGCCGAGCAGCATGGTGCCCAGTCCGACCGAGAGCAGCGCCATCGGCGGGCAGCCGTAGAAGACCGCGGTCGCCGGGTTGTCCAGCAGCTGGGCGCGGGCCGCCTCGCGGTGCCGGGTGAGGTGGACCAGCCGGGCCCCGGCCAGCACCAGCAGGGCGGCCAGCGCGAGCGCCCACAGCACCTCGCCGAAGCCGGTCAGCCCGGGCGGCCGCACCGGCAGGACGGCGGCGCCGTTCGCCAGGATCGCGGTGCCCATCACGGCGGCGTACCAGTTGGGGCCGAGCTGGGCGAGGTCGGGCCGGCGGCGGGCGGCGGGGCGGGCGAGGGGTCGGATACCGGCCAGAGTGGACATGCTCCCACCGTCGCCCGGAGGGCCCGGCGGCCGGTAGCGCCGGGGCTTCTATGGGGGCATAGCCTGGATCTATGCCCCTCTCCTCGCACGTCCCCGAACTCGGCGCCCTGGAACTGCTGCTCGCGGTGGCCCGGCTGGGCAGCGTCGGACGGGCGGCGGCCGAGCTGGGCGTCAGCCAGCCGACCGCCAGCGCCCGGATCAAGGGCATGGAGCGGCAGATCGGCGTCGCGCTGCTGGACCGCTCGCCCCGGGGCAGCCGGCCGACCGAGGCGGGCCGGCTGGTGGTCGAGTGGGCCCGGCAGGTGGTGGAGGCGGCGCAGGCGCTGGACGCCGGGATCGACGCGCTGCGCGAGCGGCGGGACGCCAAGCTGCGGGTGGTGGCCAGCCTGACCGTCGCCGAGTACCTGATGCCCGGCTGGCTGCTGGGCCTGTCCGAGGCCAGCCCGGGCACCGCGGTGACGCTGCGGACGGCGAACTCGGCGGAGGTCGCCGGGCACGTCCTGGCCGGGGACGCCGACCTCGGCTTCGTCGAGGGCCCGTCCACCCCGCCCGGGCTGGCCGGCGCGGTGGTGGCGGCGGACCGGCTGGTGGTCGTGGTGGCGCCCGGCCACCCGTGGGCGCGCCGCCGCGTCCCGCTGACCGGGGCCGAGCTGGCGGCCGTCCCGCTGGTGCTGCGCGAGCCCGGCTCGGGCACCCGGGAGGTACTGGAGGCGGCCCTGAAGCCGTACGGGGGCGCGGTGCGGCCCCGGATGGAGCTGGCCTCGTCGACCGCGCTGAAGGCGGCGGCGATGACCGGGGCGGGGCCGGTCTGCCTGAGCGAGCTGGCCGTGGTGGAGGAACTGGCCACCCGGCGGCTGGTCGAGGTGCCGCTGGTGGAGGAACTGGACCTGCGGCGGCCGCTGCGCGCGGTCTGGCCGGCCGGGCAGCGGCCGAGCGGGCCGGCCCGGGAGCTGCTGGGGCTGACCCGGCGGCCCGTCGGGCGTCCGGCGGCGCGCCGGCTTCCCCCGGCCTGAAGAAGCCCTGTCCGGGAAGGGTTGAGCGGAATAGACTCAACTTAGTGCATGCTGTACGTAGCAGTAGTGAAGGACGACCAGGGAGGACCCCCCAGCAGTGGACGCCAGCAAGTTCACCACCAAGACGCAGGACGCCCTGTCCGCCGCGATCCGGCAGGCGGGCACGGCCGGCAACCCGGACGTCAGGCCGGTGCACATCCTGATCGCCCTGCTGGAGCAGCCCGAGGGCATCGCCCGGCCCCTGCTGGAGGCGGTCGGCGCCGACGTCGCCCGGGTCGACGCCGAGGCCCGCCGCCAGGCGGCCGCGCTGCCCAGCGCGATGGGCTCGACGGTCTCCGCGCCGCAGCTCGCCCGGGACACCATCGCGGTGCTCACCGAGGCCGGCAAGCGCGCGAGCGACCTCGACGACCAGTACGTCTCCACCGAGCACCTGATGGTCGGCCTGGCCGCCGAGGGCGGGCAGGTGGCCGAGCTGCTGGTGCAGCAGGGCGCCACGCCGAAGGCGCTGCTCGCCGCGTTCAAGGACGTCCGGGGCAGCGGCCGGGTCACCTCTCCGGACCCGGAGGGCACCTACAAGGCGCTGGAGAAGTACGGCACCGACCTCACCCAGGCCGCCCGGGACGGCAAGCTCGACCCGGTGATCGGCCGCGACCACGAGATCCGCCGGGTGGTCCAGGTGCTCTCCCGCCGGACCAAGAACAACCCGGTGCTGATCGGCGAGCCCGGCGTCGGCAAGACCGCCGTGGTCGAGGGCCTGGCCCAGCGCATCGTGGCCGGCGACGTGCCGGAGTCGCTGCGCGGCAAGCGGCTGGTCTCGCTGGACCTCAGCGCGATGGTCGCGGGCGCCAAGTTCCGCGGCGAGTTCGAGGAGCGGCTGAAGGCCGTCCTGAACGACATCAAGGCCTCCGACGGCCAGGTCGTCACCTTCATCGACGAGCTGCACACCATGGTCGGCGCGGGCGCCGGCGGGGACTCCGCGATGGACGCGGGCAACATGCTCAAGCCGATGCTGGCCCGCGGCGAGCTGCGGATGGTCGGCGCCACCACACTGGACGAGTACCGCGAGCGGATCGAGAAGGACCCGGCCCTGGAGCGCCGCTTCCAGCAGGTGCTGGTCGGCGAGCCCAGCGTGGAGGACTCGATCGCCATCCTGCGCGGCCTCAAGGGCCGGTACGAGGCGCACCACAAAGTGCAGATCTCGGACGCCGCCCTGGTCGCCGCGGCCACCCTGTCCAACCGCTACATCACCTCCCGCTTCCTGCCCGACAAGGCGATCGACCTGGTCGACGAGGCGGCCTCCCGGCTGCGGATGGAGATCGACTCCTCCCCGGTCGAGATCGACGAACTCCAGCGCTCGGTCGACCGGTTGCGGATGGAGGAGCTGGCCCTGGAGAAGGAGTCGGACCCTGCCTCGGTCGACCGGCTGGCCCGGCTGCGGCGCGACCTCGCCGACCGGAACGAGCAGTTGAGCGTGCTCACGGCCCGCTGGGAGCAGGAGAAGAAGAGCCTCAACCGGGTCGGCGAGCTCAAGGGGCGGCTGGACGACCTGCACGGCGCGCTCGAACGCGCCCAGCGCGACGGGGACTTCGAGCGGGCGTCCAAGCTGATGTACGCCGAGATCCCGGCCGCCGAGAAGGAGCTCGCCGACGCCCAGGAGCGGGCCGCCGACCAGGACGCCTCCGCCTCGATGGTCAAGGAGGAGGTCGGCCCGGACGACGTGGCCGACGTGGTCGCCTCCTGGACGGGCATCCCGGCCGGCCGGCTGCTGGAGGGCGAGAGCGCCAAACTCCTGCGCATGGAGGAGGAGTTGGGCCGCCGCCTGATCGGCCAGAAGGAGGCCGTGCAGGCCGTCTCGGACGCGGTGCGGCGCACCCGCTCCGGCATCGCCGACCCGGACCGCCCGACCGGCTCCTTCCTCTTCCTCGGCCCGACCGGCGTCGGCAAGACCGAACTCGCCAAGGCCCTGGCCGACTTCCTGTTCGACGACGCCCGGGCCATGGTCCGGATCGACATGAGCGAGTACGGCGAGAAGCACTCGGTCTCCCGCCTGGTCGGCGCCCCGCCCGGGTACGTCGGCTACGAGGAGGGCGGCCAGCTCACCGAGGCGGTCCGCCGCCGCCCGTACAGCGTGGTGCTGCTGGACGAGGTGGAGAAGGCGCACCCGGAGGTCTTCGACGTCCTGCTCCAGGTGCTGGACGACGGGCGGCTCACCGACGGCCAGGGCCGCACGGTGGACTTCCGCAACGCCATCCTGATCCTCACCTCCAACCTGGGCTCGCAGTACCTCGTCGACCCGGCCACCCCGGAGGCCGAGAAGCGGGAGCTGGTGCTGGGCACCGTCCGGTCCGCGTTCAAGCCGGAGTTCCTCAACCGGCTGGACGACATCGTGGTCTTCGAGCCGCTGGGCACCGGCGAGCTGAGCCGGATCGTCGACCTCCAGGTGGCCCTCCTGGGCGAGCGGCTGCGGGAGCGGCGGCTCACCCTGGACGTCTCCGAGGCCGCCCGCGACTGGCTGGCGCTCACCGGCTACGACCCGGCGTACGGCGCCCGCCCGCTGCGCCGGCTGGTGCAGTCCGCGATCGGCGACCAGCTGGCCCGGGCGATCCTGTCCGGCGCGGTGCACGACGGGGACACCGTCGTGGTCGAGCGGGACGAGGAGGGCGACCGCCTCACCGTCCGCGGCCGGGGGCCGCTGGAGAAGTAGCACCGCCGGGCGTCCGGCGCACGGGCCGTTCCCTCCGCTCCGGCGGCGGGGGACGGCCCGTTCCGCGTCCCCGGCCCGGTTCGCGCCCCCGGCCCGTCTCGCGCCCCGGGCCGGACGCCGTCACTCCGCCGCATGCCGCAGCAGCCGCCGCGTCCGGTCCCGCCGGCTGCGCGCCAGCCGGTGCAGTTCGGCCACCTGGGCGTCCGGCAGGTTCCAGGTCTGGGTCAGCAGCCGCAGCGTGGACACCCGCGGGCAGGACACCTCCCGTTCCAGGTCCCGGATCGACCGCACGCTCAGCCCGGTCGCCTCGCCCAGCTGCTCCTGCGTCATCCCCCGGTCCAGCCGGATGCTCCGCAGCAGCGCCCCGAGCGATGCGCCGTCCCCCGTCGCCGCTCCACCCACTCCTGTTCCCCCCTCAATTCCGGACAGTCCGCCTCAGGACAGCTCAACTCACCCGGCTGGGCCGGGATTTGACCGAAGCGATTTCCGTCGCACGCTAACCGCATCCGGCCCGCACGGCAGCCGAACCGGCGCGCCGGGCGCGTGACGTGGCTCACGCGCGCTCTCCGGACGGCCTCCACCCCGCCCCGCGCACCCTCCGTGACCGACGCCCGCTCCACCCCTGCCGGAACCGCCGGGGAACACCCGGGGGAAGCCCGGGAAGAACCCGGGAAGGACGCCCGGAACGACACCGCGAAGAACGCCGCGAAGAACGCCGGACGAAGATCGACTCGCCCCTCGGCTGCCCCTGTGAGCGGAGCCCCGAATGAGGCAGGATGGGAGGTGGAAAGGGCGGCCTCTCATTGCCGGCCACCACGTGCACTGAGGAATGAGGACCCCCATGAGCATCGACCCGTCGTCCATCCCGTCCTTCGGCGTCCCCCAGGGCGGCCAGCCCGGCGGCCAGGGCGGGCGGCCGGCCGGCCCGCCGCCGATCATCGTCCCGGACCAGGGCCTGGTCACCCAGCTGCTGGACCAGATGCAGCTCAAGCACGTCGTGGACGAGGAGGGCGACCTCACCGCCCCCTGGGAGGGCTTCCGCGTCTACTACATGTTCCGCGGCGAGCAGAAGGAGCTCTTCGCGGTGCGCGCCTTCTACGACCGCGCGTACCCGCTGGAGAAGAAGGGCGAGATCCTCGACCTGATCGACGAGTGGAACCGCGAGACCCTCTGGCCCAAGGTCTACACCCACACCCACGAGGACGGCGTGGTCCGCCTGATCGGCGAGGCCCAGATGATCGTCGGCGCCGGCGTCAACCTGGACTACTTCGTCACCACCACCGCCAACTGGACCCAGGCCGCGGTCGGCTTCGAGCAGTGGATCGTCGAGCGCCTCGGCCTCCAGAACGAGATCGAGGGCGAGGACGGCGAGGGCGCCGAGGGCACCGACGAGGCCTGATCCCTCCCCGGTACCCCCCGCACCGCCCGTTCGGCCCGCCACCCGCCCCCGCGCCGGTGGCGGGCCGTTCTTGTCCCCGGCTCCCGGCTGACCCAGGATGGCCTGACAACGAGCCGTGAGGAGCCACCGATGGGTACCAGGCCACTGCTGAACCGCCGACTGGCCGGGATGGGCACGACGGTCTTCGCCGAGATGTCCGCCCTGGCCACGGCCACCGGTTCGATCAACCTCGGCCAGGGCTTCCCGGACACCGACGGGCCCGAGGAGGTCCGCGAGGCGGCCGTACGGGCCCTGCGCGAGGGCCGCGGCAACCAGTACCCGCCCGGCCCCGGCGTCCCCGAGCTGCGCACCGCGATCGCCGAGCACCAGCAGCGGTTCCACGGCCTCGCGTACGACCCGGACAGCGAGGTGCTGGTCACCGCCGGCGCCACCGAGGCCATCGCCGCCACCTTGCTGGCCCTCCTGGAGCCGGGCGACGAGGTGATCGCCTTCGAGCCGTTCTACGACTCGTACGCCGCCTGCATCGCGATGGCCGGCGCCACCCGGGTGCCGCTCACCCTGCGGGCCCCGTCCTTCCGCCCCGACCTGGACGAGCTGCGCTCGCTGATCACCCCGCGCACCCGGCTGCTGCTGATCAACACCCCGCACAACCCGACCGGCACCGTCCTCACCGCCGAGGAGCTCGCCGCCATCGCCGAACTCGCCGTCGAGCACGACCTGCTGGTCGCCACCGACGAGGTCTACGAGCACCTGGTGTTCGGCGCCGCCCACCACCCGATCGCCGCCCTGCCCGGCATGCGCGGACGCACCGTCAGCATCTCCTCGGCCGGCAAGACCTTCTCCTTCACCGGTTGGAAGGTCGGCTGGGTCACCGCGAGCCCGGACCTGGTGGCGGCCGTGCGCACCGCGAAGCAGTACCTCACCTACGTCAGCGCGGGCCCCTTCCAGTACGCCGTCGCCGAGGCCCTGCGGCTGCCGGACACGTACTTCGACACCCTCCGCGCCGACCTGCTGCGCAAGCGCGACCTGCTGGTCGACGGCCTCACCGCGGCCGGCTTCCGGGCCTTCACGCCCGAGGGCACGTACTTCGTCACCACCGACATCACCCCGCTCGGCGAGAAGGACGGCATCGAGTTCTGCCGTGCCCTGCCCGGCCGTTGCGGCGTCGTCGCCATCCCGAACGCGGTGTTCTACGACGACGTGGAGGCCGGCCGTAGCCTGGTCCGCTTCACTTTCTGCAAAAAGGACGAGGTCCTTCAGGAGGCCGTCGCCCGCCTGCGGCGCCTGTGAGGGGCCGCACGCCCCCTTTCACGCCCTTCTCCGCACCCTTCGAACAGGACTGCCCGCAGCCCGACACCAGTTCTGATGGATCATCAACTTCCTTGATCGGCTTGCTTGTTTGCCGCCACTGAGGCACGCTGGCCGACCCTCCGGGCACTCTCCCGCCGCCCTCCACGCCCCGCGCCTGGAGGGCGGCGGTGCGTGATGCGCCCGAACAGCGCACACCCGGCGCGCACGGCGCGCAATCCGGTGATAGGGGCGCGCGCTGTGCAGACTCGTACACGGGCTCGATCAGAGCCGGGAAGCAGGTGTGCTCGAAACGGTGAATGCTTGACAAAGTTGGGTAAATCACCGGCGGGCCCGACGTATTCGTGCTTCTCTGCTGCTGAATCTCCAGCCGGAATCCTTCCTTCCACGGTCGGCCGCGCCCAGGGCCGCACAGCCACGAACAGCCTCGCCATCGCCTAGGCCTACTCGGTGCTGCTCGGCGGGCGCGCACGGAGCTGAAACGCGGAGCCGAGCATGCTCACCACACTGCAGACCTCCTACACGGACACCCGCGCCGGTGACCTCGCCTGGTGCCTCGGCGGCGACCCGCTGCCCGCTCTCGCCGTCCGCGACCTGAGACTCGACGGAGGCGGCCGCCCGGGCGCGTCCGGCACCCTCCAGCTGCGCCTGCTGGGCGCCTCCCACCAGGTGGTGATCGACGCGGGCCCCGGCCGATGTCTGGAGACCGTCGCCTGCCTGCCCGGCCGCCGCACCCCGCTGCCGGCCCGGGTGGCCAAGCAGGTCGGCGGCTGGGAGTACGAGTTCGCCGCCCGCATCGAGGCGCTGCCGCCGCACGACTTCGCGGCCCGCGCCCAGGAGCTGCTGGCCCTGGTCGAGGGGCACCCCCGGGGCCTCGCCGGAGTCTTCCCGGGCGACCCGAGCGCCTTCACCGCGCTGGTCACCCAGGGCGGCCCGGACCGGCTGCTGTGGCGCACCTGGCACGCCTACCCGCAGGAGGGGCAGCTGGTGTGCACCCGCTCCTCGCTGGTGGTGTCCGGGGCATGACCGCCCCCAAGTCCGGAGCGGAACACCGGTCCGGCCGTAGGCCGCCCAAGCCGGGCCTACGAATCGTACGCAGGAACGATTCGTCAATTCGACGTCGCTCACTGTCCGTCGGATGGGCGCAGCCATCCGTCCCGCACGTCCCCTAGCGTTTGTTCGTGATCAACCATCCGGCCGGTCCGCCCGCACGCCCGCGAGTGGACCTCGACGACGGCACCCCACCCCGGCCCGGGCGAGCCCACGCCCCACTCCTGCCCGCCCGCCGTCGGCCCCGGCTGCGCTCCCGACCACGGTTCGCCCGCCTGACCGTCCTGCTGGCCGCGTTCGTCTGCGCGGCCTGCGGACTCGTCTACGAGCTCGAACTCGTGGCACTCGGCGACTACCTGCTCGGGGACACGGTCACCCAAACCTCCGTCGTGCTCTCCGTCATGGTCTTCGCGATGGGCCTCGGCTCCCTCCTCGCCAAACGGCTCACCAGCCGGCCCGCCACCGCCTTCGCCCTGGTCGAGTGCGCGCTCGCGCTCACCGGCGGACTCTCCGTCCTCGCCCTCTACTCCTGCTGGGCCTGGATCGGCCGCTACCAGGCCGCCATGGTCGGCCTCACCTGCCTGATCGGCATCCTCATCGGCGCCGAGATCCCCCTGCTGATGACCCTCATCCAACGGATCCGGCGCGAGGACGCCGGCCGGGCCGTCGCCGACCTGTTCGCCGCCGACTACGTGGGCGCCCTGATCGGCGGCCTCGCCTTCCCGTTCCTGATCCTGCCCGGCCTCGGGCCCGGCGACGGAGCACTGCTCACCGGCGCCGTCAACGCCGTCGCCGGGGCCGCCGTGGTGCTCTGGCTGTTCCGCGAGGAACCCGCCCCCCGGATACGACGGCTGCTCTGGGGCGGCTGCCTGCTGGTGCTCGCCGTGCTCGCGGCGGCCGCGGCCGGCTCCGACGCCGTCGAACGCGCCGCCCGGCACGCCCTCTACGGCGACCAGGTCCGCTACGCGACCCGCAGCCGGTACCAGGAGATCGTGCTCACCGGCCCCGCCGAAGGCCCGCTCCGGCTCTACCTCGACGGCCGGCTCGCGGTCTGCGGACCCGACGAGTACCGGGGCAGCGAGGGCCTCGTCCACCCCGCCATGGCGGCCGGCCCGGACGCCCGGGTCCTGCTGCTCGGCGGCGGCGACGGACTCGCCCTGCGGGAAGTGCTGCGGCACCGGGGCGTCCGCACCGTCCGGCTGGTCGACGCCGACCCCGCCCTCCCCCGGCTCGCCCGCACCGACCCCGGGCTCGCCACCCTCGGCGGCCGCTCCCTGGACGACCCCCGGGTCCGCACCACCGCCGCCGACCCGATGGCCTGGCTGCGCGGCGCGGGCGCCTCCGGCGGGGACGGACCGTACGACGTGGTGCTCGCCGACCTCCCGGCACCGGCCGACGGCGGACCGGTCAAGTTCCACTCCCAGGAGTTCTACGGCCTCGCCACCCGGCTGCTCTCCCCCGGCGGCCGGATCGCCGTCCGCGCCGGGAGCGACCTGGACGGCCTCTGGCAGATCGAGTCCGGCCTGCGGACGACGGGCCTGCAGACCGCCCCGTACGCCGTCCCGGGCAGCGCCACCGCCGCCTGCCGCCCCGGCCCGCCGGACGGCGCCCAGAACTTCCTCCTCGCCGCCGCCACCCGCCCCCCGCTCACCCTCGCCCCCGACGCCCCGGCCCCCCGCGCCCTCACCCCCGACACCCTCCACGCCACCACCACCCGCCTCACCGCCCTCCGCCCCGCCCACCCCCCGGCCGCCCTCACCCTCCTCGGCCCCCGCTGAGGTCGCCGCTGAGCCGCAGCCCGGCGGCCCTCCTCCGCCACCGTTGAGGCCGACAGCCGGAAGCCCCGCACCCGCACCCACGCCGCCGCTCCCACGGCCCTGCGGAGCCGCCACCGGCCGCACCCGACGCCACGGGAAGAGCGGCCGGGGGAAGGCGGCCCCCGCCGGACACGGCAGGGGCCGCCCGGCATCCGCGAAGCGGGCCGAGGCGGGCGAAGCCCTCCGCTCCCCGGGGTCCGCGCGCAGGCGGAACGGTGATCGACTCGCCGCCCCCATCGCCGCTGCGCGAGAAGTCGATCCAGCCGACTTCTCGCGCAGGGAGGCCCGGAAGAACGGGCTCCTCGACCGGCAAGCCCCCGCACGGGCGGGGCCGCTCGGCAGCCGGGGAGCGGGCCCAGGCAGGAGAAGACCCATGGCCCCGGCCCACCTTGCGGGGGCGGACGGCCGCCGGACGACGGGCGACGGGCGACGGAGCGGGTCCCGTCACGGTGCGGGGCCGGTGGGGAGGGCGGCCCCGGGCCTGGCCGCTGCTGGATGGGCGCGGACCCGATGAGCAGGACCGTGGGCCGCCCCGGGCCTGCGGGGCCAGGGGGGCGAGGCGGGGCCGGAGGGTGCGGGGTCGGTGGGCGGGGCGGCCCAGGCTCGGGGCCGGGACGATGGTGCGACGGCCAAGGGAACGGGTGGGGCGGGGAAAATCTGGTGGTGGTGGGTAGGGACCGGGCGGGGACCAGTCGGTAGGCTCCGTGGCATGGAGCATGAGGTTGTCGTCCCGATGTCCGCCGAGCTGGTGCGGCAGGCCTTGCAGGATCCGGCGCTGCTGGCGCGGAGCGTGCCGGGGCTGAGCACCGAGCCGGCCGCGGTCGGGTCCGGTGCGGCCGAGGAGATCGGCGGCCGGCTGAAGCTGCGGATCGGCGGCTCCACGATCACGTACAAGGGCGTGCTGTCGCTGATCGAGGGCCGGGAGGGCGTGCTGACCGTGCTCGCCGAGGGCGAGGAGGCCCGGGGCAGCGGTGAGGCGACCGCGACCGTCCGGGTCAGCGTCGTGGACGGCGCCGAGGAGGGCACCGCGGCGATCCGCTTCACCGGCGACCTGAGCGCCACCGGCCGGCTGACCGAGTTCGACGAGGAGACCCTCGACGCCACCGGCCGCCGTCTGCTGGACAGGTTCGCCGCCGCGCTGGTCGCCCCGGAGGGCGAGCAGCCGCAGGACCAGGAGGGCTCGGAGGACCTGGAGGAGCAGGAGGACCAGGCCGCGGAGACCTCGACCGGCGCGGGTGTGGTCTTCATCGAGGAGCGCCAGGACCAGCCCGGCGACGACCTGGACGACGACCTCTCCGACCTGATCGCCTTCTCCGACGCCGACGCCGAGCGCTTCGGTCTGCCCACCGGCTCCGCCGACGACGACGAGGACGACGTCGAGGGCGAGGGCGAGGACGCGGACGGCTCCGCCGAGCAGGACGGCGTCGCCGAGGAGCTGCCCGCCGAGCCGCTCTTCGCGTACGAGGACGAGCCGGTGCTCTCCGGCCCGGTGCGCCGCAGCATCGTCGGCCGGTCCGCCGAGGAGGTGGACCACGCCCCGCCGCGCGGCCCGTACGCCCCGGCGCTGCCCGCCCGCAGCGCGCGGGCCCGGGCGGCCTCCCGCTGGGGCGGGGAGGCCGGCGGGATCGTGGTGCCGGGCGCGGGCGGCCGCAACGCGGTGCCGTGGGTGATCGGCGGCTCGGTGGCCCTGCTGGGCGGTGCCGTGGTGCTGGTCAGGGCGCTGCGCCGCCGCTGACCTGGCGCCGGCCGGGCGCGAGCCCGGAGAGCCGCGGGGACTGCCAGGGCCTAGACTGAACGCTCATGAGCAACGACCGCGACGCCCTGCTGGCACAGATCAAGGACAAGGCCGTCGTGCACGGCAAGGTCACCCTCTCCTCCGGCAAGGAGGCCGACTACTACGTCGACCTGCGCCGGATCACGCTGGACGGCGTGGCCGCCCCGCTGGTCGGCCGGGTGATGCTGGACGCGACCTCGCACCTGGAGTACGACGCCGTCGGCGGTCTGACCCTGGGCGCCGACCCGGTGGCCGCCTCGATGCTGCACGCCGCCGCCGCGCGCGGGCAGCAGCTGGACGCCTTCGTGGTCCGCAAGACCGGCAAGGCGCACGGCCTGCAGCGCCGGATCGAGGGCCCGGAGGTCAAGGGCCGCCGGGTGCTGGCCGTCGAGGACACCTCCACCACCGGTGGCTCGGTGCTGACCGCCGTGGAGGCGCTGCGCGAGGCGGGCGCCGAGGTGGTCGGCGTCGCGGTGATCGTGGAGCGCGGCGGCGCGGCCGCCGTCGAGGCCCAGGGCCTGGAGTACGTGACCGCGTACACCCTGGACGACCTGGGTCTCTGACCCCGACCCGCCGGGACGGCAAACGCCGGGACGACGAACGCCGGGACGACGAACGACCGAGGGCCGGTGCTGTTTCACGTGAAACAGCACCGGCCCTCGCC
>NZ_JBHVEU010000019.1:40162-42497 GCF_042802075.1 Kitasatospora sp. NPDC057518 | reverse complement strand
GGCCGGGGGCTCTCGCAGCCCCCGGCCCGTTCGTACCTTCCCGCCCGCGCTCTCCGCGGCAGTTGCTTCGAGGTGGATCCCCGATGGCCGACAACGGCTTCAGCATCAGCGACATCTACGCCCTGGGCAACCAGTGGATCGAGCTGGGCAACACGGTGTACGCGGCCCGGTACGGCACCAGCATGGCCATGGACAAGTTCCAGTGGACCGGTGACGGCATGGTGGCCGCGCACGACGCCTGGAACCTCGTCGGCAACAGCGTGCTCGACCCGGCGGTCACCACCTGCTGGAAGATCGGCGACGCCATCAACGACTACGGCCGGGCACTGGAGAAGATCATGGCCGCCGAGCAGAAGGCCGCCAACGCGGCCGGGCTGGCCAGCATCATCGCCACCATCCTCGGGTTCGTCCTCCCCTTCGGCCTGGGCCTGCTGGCCAGGCTGATCGCGCCGCTCCTCGAAGGCCTCATCACCCTCATCACCAACATCCTGAGGACGATCGGCGAGAGCCTGCAGACCATCCTCAACATCGGCGCCTTCATCGGCGGCGCCGTGGCCGGCGGCCTGCTCCAGCTGGGCACCGACCTGCTGGCCCAGCTGATCGCCGACAAGATCTACGACGTCCCGTTCGAGATCGACTGGGCCGCCGAGGGCATGAGCATGGGCTTCGGGGCCGTCTTCGGCGGCCTCGGGGGCCTGGCCGGTCTGCGCGGACCCAAGGAGGTCGGGATCGGCGGCGGCCCCAAGGGGGTCGGGGGCAAGGGCGTGACCCCGCCGAAGGTCGACCCGCCGGGTGTGAAGCCCCCGGTCACCGAGCACGTCCCGCTGCCGGGGCGCGGCTCCGTGCCGCTTCCGGAAGGGCCGGGGTCCATCGGCGGAGTCACCCCGGGCGGCATCGGCAAGGTCCCGCCGCCGGAGCTGTTCCCGGGCGGCGGCAAGCCGCTGGGCGCCGAACCGGGCAGCGTGCCGCCGGGACGCTCGCCCGTCGCCCCCGGCGGGGTGGAGCCCCCCAAGACCGGGATCCCCCACGAGGCCCCCGGCACCACCCCGCCCGGCCCGCCCAGGACCACGACGCCCGGCCGGGGCCCCGAGCCGGTGACCCGGGAGCCCGGCCAGCTCGACCCGTCGGGAACCCACCAGCCGACCCCCGGCGGTCAGGTGAAGCCCGGGACCGGAGTGCACGAGCCCGGGGCGGGCGGGATCGGCAACGTCGCCCCGCCGAAGAGCACCGGCGGCCAGATCGGCGGCCAGGAGACGCACGGGCCGCTGGGCGGCAAGGACGGCTCGCTGCCCGACGCCACCTCGCGCTCCGTCAACGAGACGGGCGGGAACGGCGGTTCGCGCGGCACCGTCAACGGCAACGGCACCGGCAACGTCACCCGGCCCGGCCCGAACGAGCAGACCCCCGGCCACTCGCAGTCCGAGACGCCCGTCGACAACCAGACCTACAAGGCCTCCTTCGACCGGCAGCCCGGCGGAACGCGGCCCGGCAGCGACGTCGGCGCCAACGGCCGGCCGTCCTCGGCCTCCGCCCGCGTCGAGGGCGACAACCCCGCCGTGACCACGGACCGCAACTCGCTCTCCGCGAAGACCCCCGGAAACCACGACGGCCTCCCCGGCGGCAACAACAACCGGCCCGAGGGCGTGAAGCAGCCCCTCAAGGAGGGCGCGGAGGTGCCCGCGAACAACCAGCGGACCGCCACCGGAGGCGGCACCACCCCCCGCGACACCCCGCTGGAGCCGATGCGGGACAACGGAAAGTCCGGCGGCTCCTCCGGTTCCGCACCCAAGGGCAACGAGCGGACCAACCAGTCGACCGGGGGGCAGAAGCCCCTGACGAGGGAACTGGAGCCCCAGGCACCGGAGAACAGCAACCGGCAGTCGACCGCCTCCTCGGCGCGGGAGCACGAGGGCAGCACCAACGGGACGAAGCAGACCACCTCCGAGAGCACGGCCCCGGGCAAGGGGGACCGGCCGACCTCGGAGCAGACCCGGCAGAACGGCCAGCAGGAGGGGACGACCGGGAAGTCGGAGGGTGTGGCGTCGAAGAAGCCCTCGACGCGGCCGTTCGGTGCCAGGAAGGTGATGACCATCGCCGACCTCCCCCCGGAGGGGGCGGGGCCGAAGAGCGGCGCCCCGGAACCGGGGATGCGACCCGGCAGTTCCAACGTGAGGACCCTCAACGACCTCCCGAGCGAACACGGGGCGGGCGGCTCGGCGAAGGGCGGATCGTCGGGGGAGAAGCCGCTGGTCGACCGGGGCACCGGGTCCACGTTGGACGGGAAGCCCGGTGAGAAGTGGGTGTCCCGGGACTCGGGTGACCGCAGGTCGATGAC
>NZ_JBHVEU010000019.1:39051-40064 GCF_042802075.1 Kitasatospora sp. NPDC057518 | reverse complement strand
ACCGTGAACGACCTGCCGGCGGATGGTCCGGTGAAGGGTGGGTCGCCGAAGGAGAAGCCGCTGGTCGACCGGGGTTCCGGGTCCACGTTGGACGGGAAGCCCGGTGAGAAGTGGGTGTCCCGGGATTCGGGCGATCGCAGGTCGATGACCGTGAACGACCTGCCGGCGGATGGTCCGGTGAAGGGTGGGTCGCCGAAGGAGAAGCCGCTGGTCGACCGGGGTTCCGGGTCCACGTTGGACGGCAAGCCCGGTGAGAGGTGGGTGTCCCGGGACTCGGGCGACCGCAGGTCGACGACCATGGACGACCTCAAGAAGTCGGGGGACGCGGACACCCCCTCGCCGAGGGAGCACGAGGGCGGCACCGACGGGTCGAAGCAGAAGCCCTCCGCGGGCGAGGCCCCGGGCAAGGGGGACCGGCCCACCCCGGACCAGACGCGGCAGAACGGCCGGCAGGAGGGGACGACGACGAAGTCCGAGGGCTCGACGCCGAAGAAGCCCACCGTGCGGCCGTTCGGACCCGAGAAGGTGAGGACCCTCGCCGATGGCCCCCAGGACGGGGCGGGGCCGAGGAGCAGCACCTCGGAGTCGGGGATGCGACCCGGCGGCTCCAGCGTGAAGACCGTCACCGAGGCCAAGCCGACCGAATCCGGGGCGGGCGGCTCGACCAAGGTCGGATCGTCCACCGAGAAGCCCGTGAGCAAGACGGAACCCTTCTCCGGCCGGGGCGATCGTCTCGGCGAGGGTCCGCGGGTCTCCGAGGACGCCGGAGCGTCGAACCGAACCGGCCCGCGGAGCGGATCCCAGCAGGAGTTCCCGAACGCGGAGACATCGACGAACAGCCGGGGTCCGCAGTCGGAGCTGGCGGCGAAGCAGGAGACCGCGGCGAACGCCCGGATCGCCAAGGCCAAGGCCGAGGCCGATGCGGCGGCAGCGGCGAAGGCGGGTGCGGGGTCCGAGGCCGGCAACGCGGGGGCGAAGGCGAAGCCCGGTGCGGGGGTTGAGGGTTCGGGTTC
>NZ_JBHVEU010000019.1:0-38952 GCF_042802075.1 Kitasatospora sp. NPDC057518 | reverse complement strand
CGTCGGAGCGGGTCAAGTCGCCGTCGGAGTTGACGGACAAGCGGGAGGCCGCGGCGAAGCGGGAGGCCGCGGGGAAGGCTTGGGTGACGCCCAAGGGTGAGGAGCCTGCTGGGGCGTCCGAGAAGTCCGGTGCGGCGGTGGGGGGTTCGGGTTCGTCGGAGCGGGTCAAGTCGCCGTCGGAGTTGACGGACAAGCGGGAGGCCGCGGCGAAGCGGGAGGCCGCGGGGAAGGCTTGGGTGACGCCCAAGGCCGAGGCCGACGCGGCGGCGGTGGAGAAGCCCGGCGCCGGATCGGCTGCCCGGTCCCGGGTGCCGGAGAAGCCTTCGCCGGGGGCGCGGGGCGAGGAGGCCCGGCTCGCGGCGCAGAAGCACGCGGAGGTCATGGACCGCTGGCTGGAGCACAAGCGGCAGGATCCGGAGACCCGGAAGCTGACGGAGCAGCGTGCCGAGGAGGCGCGCCAGGCGGCGGAGAAGCAGGCGGAGCGGCGGGCGGAGGTGGCCGCGGAGCGGCGGGAGCGGGCCGCTGCCGAGCGGGAGGCGTCCGAGCGGACGAAGGCGCAGGTCGCGGAGGCCGAGGCCCGGGCCGACCGCCGGCGAGCGGAGGCGGCGGCCGCCGAGGACGCCCGGTGGCGGGAGCTGTTGCAGGACCTGCGGGACAAGTCGGGTGGGAACTCCGGGACGATCGGGGAGATCTCCTTCGCCGAGGCCAGGGCCCGGATCACCCAGCGGGCCGATGCCGCGCTGCGCAAGCCCATGCGCGAGTACACGGGGCCGGCGGACTTCGAGGCGATGGACCGCTACCTGGCTCCCCACCAGGTGGCCGCCGAGGCCGAGGCCTGGCACGAGCTGGCGCGCGAACTCGGCATCAACGTGGGCTCGTTGGCTCGGCAGGGCCTCATGCCGACGTTCCCCCGGAACCTTCCGGAGCGGCCCGGCGGGAGGGTCGCCTTCGAGGCCGAGGCGTCCCCGGTCTCGAAGACCGGACCGGTCGGGGGCAAGGGCAAGGGCCTGGCCGTCGAGCCGGTTGAGACTGTCGAGGCCGTCAAGCCCGGCAAGCCCGTCGAGGCCGTCGAGACCGTCGTGAAGGAGCCCGAGGAGGAGATCACGGTTCTGCGGGCTCCGAACCCGGACGAGACCTGGGCGCAGATGGAGGCCCGGGAGGCCCGCGAGCTGGCGGCGGCGATCGAGCTGTCGACGCGGCTCCGGCAGCAGCCGAGCGGGGGCGGGGGTCCGATCACCTCGGCGTCGGCCGCGTCCGGGAGTCGGACCGGGGCGGCGCTGACGCCCGAGGCCAAGGCGAAGCTCCTCCAGGTCCCCACGCAGGCCCTCGACGAGGTCTCCCCGGCGGAGGGGTCGGCGTCGACTCAGCCGGAGGTGCCCGTCGTCGCGCAGCCGGAGGCGCCGTTCACGGCGCAGGAGTTGATCGACGAGCTGGTCGGCCTGATGCCCGGGGTTCCCCAGGCGCCGGCGGGTCTGCTGGGTCCGGACGTGTTCGGTGACCGGGTCGTTCCGCCCGCTCCGGAGTTCCTCCAGGGCTACGACTACCGGCAGTTGAAGTCGGAGTCCCGGGTGGCGTTCTTCCGGGCGCTGGACCTGGCGCGCGCGACCGCGCCGACGGCCGAGGGGCTCGCCCCGGAGACGCTGGGCCAGCACCCGGAGTCGGTCGTCGAGTCCAGTGGGATCCGGACGATGTCGCGGAGTACCGGTTCGGGGTTTCTGCGGAAGTGGGTGCGCATTCCGCGGCTGGTGCACTCGATCTGGCTGGGTGGTCCGCTGTCGGCGGACAACGAGCACACCGGTCCGTTCATGACCAATGTGCAGGACTCGGCGGACGGTCCGGGCCAGGAGTTCACCCATGTGATCTGGACGGATGTCACCCGTGCCCGGGTCGCCGAGGCCAGGGCGGCCGAGGGGACGGGCGACGACACGCCCGAACTCGCCACCGTACGGGCGATGGTGACGTGGGCGGGGACCCGACCGCGCGGGAACGTGGTGCTGGTCAACGTCGACGAGGTCTTCTCGGCCGAGGCGCCGATGGGCCTCGAAGCGGCCTACAAGATGGAGACGGCGAAGCGCCTCGGGCAGGGGTACGCCTCGGCGAGCGACATCCTGCGGCTGGAGGTCCTCGGCCGGTTCGGCGGGATCTACACCGACGGCGACAACCGCCTCCGGACCGACCCCACCCCGGCGGTCCGGCGGATCGTCGAATCCGACCAGGGCTTCGCCGTCGCCAAGGTCGGCAACGCCGGCATGGCGAACGCGGTGCTGATCGCCCCGGCCGGGCACCGCGCCGTGCGGCAGCACCTGGAGGTGCTGCGCCGCAACTACCTGCGCAGCTCGCACGAGAACACCGTCCGCGGAGGCTACTTCCAGTACCTGGACCGGATGTCCGTGTCCAAGACCGACTTCCGCGAGGCGGACAAGATGGCGGGGGAGGACCCCGTCTGGGTGCAGGGCCACACGGAGGAGCGGGACAAGAACGCGGTCCTCTACCTGAGCGGGACCGGCATCAACATCTGGGCGGACCTGGCGCACGGCCTGGGGCTCAAGGGCCCCGGCAGGCTCCCGGTGGTCGAGCCGGGTGTGTTCGAGATCGGGGTCGGGAACACCTGGGTGCCGCGCGAGCAGCCGGCCGCGGAGGCGGAGCCGGCGGAGGGCGGCCAGCAGCCCGAGGCGCCCGACCGCGCGGCGACACTGCTGGCGGCCCGGAACATCATCAACACGCTGATCCGCGAACTCTCCTACCAGAACGGCAAGTTGGCTCTGAGCGAGGTGGCCGCGAGGGTCGCCCGGCACCCGCAGCCCGAGTTGCTGTGGGACACGGTGATCGGCTTCCTGGCCGGCCACCCCGAGCTGCGGACGCGGGTGCAGTGGCGCACCGTCCAGAAGTACGACGCGGGGACGAGGCCGATCGGCGCCCCGGTGCCGCTCCCGCCGTGGTCCGCCGGCCTCCTGGTGCCCGAGCCAGGGGAGGTCGAGGGGATCAAGACCGGGCGGGGTGTCGAGCGGGTGCGCATGCTGGCGCCCGAGGAGGTGCCGCCGCCCGCCGCGACGGGGGTGCTCCAGGTCCCCACCCAGGCCGTCGACGGTGTGGTCCCGGCGGTGACCGACCTGGACCGGGCCCGCGAACAGCTGGCCGCCGTGGGCGCGGGGGCGGAGGAGCAGGCCGCGATCGGCGCGCGCCTGGACGACCTGGTCGCGGCGCTGGACGAGATCGGTGCGGGTGCGGAGGCCCGGCAGGGTGTCGGCACGGCCTTGCAGATGGGTTCCTTCCAGCAGGCGTTCGCCGGGCTGGGCCAGGCGCAGCGTCTGGAGGTGCTCCGGCTGCTGGCGCAGGCGCTGCGGGACGGGCTGGAGCCCGGCGCGCAGCCGATGCTGGCGCTGCTGGTGACAGTGCTCCTCGCGGCTCAGCAGATCCGGGACGAGGTGCCGGTGGCGGCCGAGGGGGAGTCCCCGCGTGATCTCGCCAGGCGGTTGACCACGTTCGCCGACGGGATCCTCGCGGGCGCGGTCGCCTGGGCCCGTGAGTCGATGCGGGGTGAGCCCACCGCGCCGTACGCGGTGGTGGCGGTGGCGGGCTACGGCCGCACCGACCTGACGCCGGCCGCCGACCTGGACTTCGGTCTGCTCGGCGCCCAGGCGGACGCGGCCTGGCTGCGGTCGCTGACCAACCTGGCGGCCGGCTGGCTGGACCTGGCCCGCCAGTTCCTGCCGGTGAACGGGTCGGCGGCGGCGCCGTTCCAGGCCGACATCATGTGGTTCAACCCCAACCTGGCGGTCTTCGACCCGGAGGCCGTGCTGGAGCACGCGCTCGCCGCTTCGGCGGACGAGCTGACGCCCAAGCACGGTGTCATGCACGACACGCGGTTGATCGAGCTGGCGCCGCTCACCGGCGCCCTCGCCGCCGTCACGTCGCACGAGGGCCAGCGGGAGCTCTTCCGGAGGTTCGCCCAGGAGCGGAGCGGGCGCGGCGACGCCGAGGTGGAGTGGGCCGCCCTGCGGGAGTCGCTCGCCGGCCTCCCGCGTCCGGAGACTCTGGCGCAGGTGAACAGCGTCAACGTCAAGACCGGCTTGATGCGCCAACTGACCGTCGCCACAAGGCACCTGTATGCCGCGTACCGGGCGGTGGCGAAGCCGGAGACGCCGTGGCGGCTCAGCACCGGCGAGCGGCTGGAGGAGCTGATCGCGGGGAAGGTGCTGTCGGGGCCGCTCGGCCGACAGCTGGTGGACGCCTATGTGCTCGGCCTGAGTCTGCGGCAGCGGCTGCACCGGGCGTACGGGGGTGAGCGGGACGAGGTCGCGACGGCACAGGTGGCCGAGCCGCCGAACGGGCTGGAGCGCCTGCTGCCCGAGGAGCAGGAGCAGTTGGCGGCCGCGATCGGGGTGCTGCACGAGGTGCAGGGGAGCCTCGGCGCCCTGTGGTCCAAGGTTCAGTCCTCGGCGCCGTCGCGCTGGAAGACCCTGTTCGGGCGCCGTCCGGTGGCGGACCAGTCCGTCGGCCTGGTGCCGGACGCGGTCGAGCCGGGTGAGTTGTGGGACGCGGATCTGGAGCTGCCGCTGGTCGGTGGCGGCAGTGTGCGGCTGGGTGATGTGCAGAGCTTGACCATCGTGGCGCCGGGGACGGGTCTGCCGCAGGGTCGGGCGTTCCATACGGAGGGCGAACTCGCGCAGCGGCGTGAGGTGTTGAGGAGTTTCGACCTGGGGCGGCGGTGGCTGCTGGAGGTCGACGGGCAGGGACGTGTGGTGACGGGGTACCGGAAGGTGCCGTGGGGGACGGGCGGTCGGCGTTACCTCGCCCTGCTGCACGGCAACCGGGACTTCGCGGTGCTGCCGCTGTCCGGCCCGGTCGGCACGGTGAAGGTGACCGCTACCGGGCTGGCCCGGACGCTGCGGCGCAGGCCGAGTATCCAGCAGTTGGCGGCGGGTGACGAGATCGTGCTGGCCGCGTGTGACGCGGCGCTGCCCGCTTCGGATGGCGGGCCGTCGCTGGCGCAGGAGGTGGCGAACGCTACCGGTCGGGTGGTGTGGGCGCCGACGGGGAAGATCGCGGCGCTGTCGACCGACCTGGACGCGGACGCCGGGTTCCTGATGTATCCGGCGGCCGACGGTACGCCGGGTGCCTGGATCCGCTTCACCCCGAACGGCGTTGAGTCCGCCCAGGCCTCGGGCGAGTCGGTGGGCGCTTTCGAGGCGGGCCCGGTGTCGCGTGGCACGGCTCTCCAGGTGCCGTCCCAGAGCTCGACGGGTGTCGTGATGACGGACGTCGAGGAGACCTCCGAGGGCGAGGAGGAGGACGAGCTCCCGGCCGCGAACTCCCGTACGGACAAGGGCAAGGGCAGGGCCGTCGAGGACGTCGAGGAGGAGAACTTCGAGTTCGCGGAGGACTCGGACGGCCTGGAGGACCTGGACGACCTGGAGCAGCTTGATCTGGAGGAGGCGATCGCGCGGTCGCGGCAGCCCCAGTACCCCGGGAACCAGGGCGAGGGATCGGGGTCGACCCAGGCGCAGGTGTCGACCGTCGTCCAGCCGGAGGCGCCTTTCGCGGCCCAGGAGTTGATCGACGAGCTGATCGGCCTGATGCCCGGGGTTCCGCAGGCGTCGGTGGCGCCGGTGGGTCTGCTGGGTCCGGACGTGTTCGGTGACCGGGTGGTCCCGGCCGCGCCGGAGTTCCTCCGGGGTTACGACTACGGGAAGTTGAAGTCGGAGTCCCGGGTGGCGTTCTTCCGGGCGCTGGACCTGGCGAGCGGAACGGCGCCGACGGCCGCGGGGCTCGCTCCGGCGGCCCTTGGCCTGGACCCGGAGTCCGTGGTCGAGGCCGGACGGTTCCAGACGATGCCGCGGAGTACCGGTTCGGTACGTCTGCCGAAGCGGGTGCGCATCCCCCGCCTGGTGCACTCGATCTGGCTGGGTGGTCCGTTGTCGATGGACAACGAGCACACCGGTCCGTTCATGACCAACGTGCAGGACTCGGCCGACGGTCTCGGCCAGGGATTCACCCATGTGATCTGGACGGACGTCACCCGTGCGCGGGTCGCCGAGGCCCGGGCGGCCGCGGGGACGGACCGGGACACGCCCGAACTCATCACCGTACGCGCCATGGTGGAGTGGGCGAAGGCCCGCCGGCACCAGAACGTGGTGCTGGTCAACGTCGACGAGGTCTTCTCGGCCGAGACGCCCATGAGCCTCGAAGCGGCCTACAAGATGGAGACCGCCAAGGGTCTCGGGCAGGGGTACGCCTCAGCGAGTGACATCCTGCGGCTGGAGGTCCTGGACCGGTTCGGCGGGGTCTACACCGACGGCGACAACCGGCTCCAGGCCGACCTCGTCCAGGAGGTCCAGAGGATCGTCGACGCCGGGCCGGGCTTCGCCGTCGCCTCGGCCAGCATCGCGGACACGGCGCCGACCGGCACGACCGGTACGAGCGCCGCGACCGGCGCGACCACCGGAATCACCAGGAGCACCAGGACCACCAAGGGCGGCCTGGCGAACGCGGTGCTGATCGCCCCGGCCGGCCACCGTGGCGTGCAGCAGCACCTGGAGGTGCTGCGCCACAACTACCTGCGCAGTTCGCACGAGAACTCCGTCCGCGGGGGCTATTTCCAGTACCGGGACCGGGCGCGTATCACCGGTGACGATTTCCGGGAGGCGGACGACTGGGTCAAGAAGCTCCCGGTCGAGGTGCCGCGCCACACGGAGGACAACGAGAAGAACGCGGTCCTCTACCTGAGCGGGACCGGTGTCAACATCTGGGCGGACCTGGCCCGCGGCCTGGGGCTCAAGGGTCCCGACGCGCTCCCCCTGGTCGAGCGGGGCGTGTTCGAGATCGGGGTCGGGAACACCTGGGTGCCGCGGGAGCAGCCGGCGGCGGCCGTCCGGCTTCCCGAGGTGCCCGACCGCGAGGCCACGCTGCTGGCGGCCCGTCGCATCATCAACACGCTGATCCGCGAACTCTCCTACCAGAGCGGGAAGCTGGCGCTGAGCGAGGTGGCCGCGCGGGTCGCCCGGCACCCGCGGCCCGATCTGCTCTGGGACACGGTGATCGGGTTCCTGGCGCACCACCCCGAGCTGCGGGAACGGGTGCAGTGGCGCACCGTCCAGAAGCTTGACGGGGCGACGAAGCCGACCGGCAGTCCGGTCGTCCTCCCGCCGTGGTCCGACAGCCTGCTGGTCAGGGTGGAGGAGGCCAAGCCCAGGGCGGGCGTCGAGCGGGTGCGCATGGTGGCGCCCGAGACTGTGGCGCCGCCCGCCTCGACGGTACCCGCGGCGGGGCTGCTCCAGGTTCCCACCCAGTCCGTCGACGGCGTCGCCACGGTGGTGGAGACCGCTGTTCAGGAGCAGTCCGACCTGGACCGGGCCCGTGAACTGCTGGTCGCCGTGGGTGCGGATGCGGGGGAGCGGGCCGCGATCGGTGCGGGCCTGGACCGGCTGGTCGCGGCCTTGGACGGGAGCGGTGCGAGCGCGGAGGACCGGCAGGGCGTCGGCACGGCCTTGCAGATGGGGCCCTTCCGGCAGGCCTTCGCCGACCTGGGGCAGACGCAGCGTCTGGGCGTGCTCCAGCTGCTGGCCCAGGCCCTGCTGGACGGTCTGCGGCCCGGGGCGCAGCCGATGGTGGCGCTGCTGCTGACGGTGCTCCTCGCGGCTCAGCAGATCCGGGACGAGGTGCCGGTGGCGGCCGCGGGGGAGTCCCCGCGTGACCTCGCCAGGCGGTTGACCACGTTCGCCGACGGGATCATGGCGGACGCGGTCGCCTGGGCCCGTGAGTCGATGCGGGGTGAGGCCACCGCGCCGTACGCGGTGGTGGCGGTGGCCGGTTACGGCCGTACCGATCTGACGCCGGCCGCCGACCTGGACTTCGGTCTGCTCGGTTCCCAGCAGGACGCGGTGTGGCTGGAGTCGCTGACCAAGCTGGCGGCGGGCTGGCTGGACCTGGCCCGCCAGTTCCTGCCGGTGAACGGGACGGTGTCGGCGCCGTTCCAGGCCGACATCCTGTGGTTCAACCCCAACCTGGTGGTCTTCGACCCGGAGGCCGTGCTGGAGTTCGCGCTCGCCGGTCCGGGAGGTGAGCCGGGGCCCACACACGGTGTCATGCACGACACGCGGCTGATCGAGCTGGCGCAGCTGCCCGGTGCCCTCGCGGCCGTCACGTCGCGGGAGGGCCAGCGGGAGCTCTTCCGGACGTTCACGGAGGAGCGGGGCCAGCGCCTCGACCCCGAGGTGGAGTGGATCGCCCTGCGGGAGGCGTTCGACCGTCTCCGGCGTCCGGAGACGCTGGCGCAGGCGAACACCGTCGACGTCAAGGCCGACTTCATGCGGCAGTTGACGGTCGCCACGCGGCACCTCTATGCCGCTTACCGGGCGGTGGCGAAGCCGGAGACGGAGTGGCGGCTCAGCACCGGCGAGCGGCTGGAGGAGCTGATCACGGCGCGGGTGCTGCCGGCGGCGCTCGGCCAGAGGCTGGTGGACGCCTACAGGTTGGCCCTGAGTCTGCGGCAGCGGCTGCACCGGGCGTACGGGGGTGAGCAGGACAAGGTCGCGACGGTGGCGGCGGCCGGGCCGCTGAACGGGCTGGAGCGCCTGCTACCGCAGGAGCAGGAGCAGTTGGCCGTCGCGCTCGGGGCCCTGCGTGATCTGGAGGGGAGCCTCGACGCCCTGTGGGTCAAGGTCAGGCCCCCGGCCCAGGCTCCGTCGCGCTGGAAGAACCTGTTCGGGCGCCGTCCGGTGGCGGACCAGTCCGTCGGCCTGGTGCCGGACACGGTCGAGCCGGCCGAGTTGTGGGACGCGGAGCTGGAGCTGCCGCTGGTCGGTGGCGGCAGTGTGCGCCTCGGTGACATCCAGAGCTTGACCATCGTGGCACCGGGGACGGGCCTTCCGCAGGGCCGGGCGTTCCACACGGAGGACGAACTCACGCAGCGGCGTGAGGTGTTGAGGAGTTTCGACCTGGGGCGGCGTTGGCTGCTGGAGGTCGACGGGCAGGGCCAGGAGGTCACCGGGTACCGGAAGGTGCCGTGGGGCACTGGCGGTGGGCGGCGCTACCTCGCGCTGCTGCACGGCAACCGGGACTTCGCGGTGCTGCCGCTGTCCGGACCGGCGGCGACGGTGAAGGTCACCGCGGCCGGGCTGGCCCGGACCTTGCGGCGCAGGCCGAGTATCCAGCAGTTGGCGGCAGGTGACGAGATCGTGCTGGCCGCGTGTGACGCGGCGCTGCCCGCTTCGTCTGGTGGGCCGTCGCTGGCGCAGGAGGTGGCGAACGCGACGGGCCGGGTGGTGTGGGCGCCGACGGGGAAGATCGCGGCGCTGTCGACCGACCTGGACGCGGACGCGGGGTTCCTGATGTACCCGGCCGCCGACGGTACGCCGGGTGCCTGGATCCGCTTCACCCCGAACGGCGTTGAGTCCGCCCAGGCCTCGGGTGAGTCGGTGGGCGCTTCCGAGGCGGGCCCGGTGTCGCGTGGCACGGCTCCCCAGGTGCCGTCCCAGAGCTCGACGGGCGTCGCGACGACGGACGTCGTGGAGGAGCAGCCCCAGCTCCCCGAGAATCAGGGAGAAGGGTCGACCCAGGCGCAGGCACCGGAACCGCCCTTCACGGCCCAGGAGTTGATCGACGAGCTGGTCAGCCTGATGCCCGGCGGCCCGCAGGCGCCGGCGGCGCCCGCGGATCCGCTGGAGGCCATGCTGGGGCCGGACCTGTTCGGCGACCGGGTGGTCCCGCCCGCCCCGGAGTTCCTCCAGGGGTACGGCTACAACCAGTTGAAGTCGGAGTCCCGGACGGCGTTCTTCCGGGCGCTGGACCTGGCGAGCGAGGCGGCGACGCCGACGGCCGAGGGGCTCGCCCCGAAGGCCCTGGGCCAGGACCCGGAGTCCGTCATCGAGTCCGGGGCGCTCCAGACGGTGCGGCGTAGGTCGGGGTCGATGCATCTGCCGAAGCGGGTGCGCATTCCGCAGCTGGTGCACTCGATCTGGCTGGGCGGCCCGTTGTCGGCGGGCAACGCGCACACCGGCCCCTTCATGGCGAACGTGCAGGAATCGGCCGACGGTCTCGGCCGGGAGTTCACCCATGTGATCTGGACGGACGTCACCCGTGCGCGGGTCGCCGAGGCCGCGGCGGCCGCTGGGACGGGCGGTGACACACCCGAACTCGCCACCGTACGGGCGATGGTGGCGTGGGCGAGGAGCCGGACGCACCGGAACGTGGTGCTGGTCAACGTCGACGAGGTCTTCTCGGCCGAGGCGCCGATGGGTCTCGAAGCGGCCTACAAGATGGAGACCGCCAAGGGGTTGGGGCAGGGGTACGCCTCGGCTAGCGACATCCTGCGGCTGGAGGTCCTGGACCGGTTCGGCGGGGTCTACACCGACGGCGACAACCGGCTGTTGAAGAACCCCGTTCCCGAGGTCAGGAGGATCGCCGACTCCAAGCGGCACTTCGCCGTCGCCACGGCCAGCCTGGCGGATGCGCCGGGCGCCAGGACCGGCACGACCGCCAGGGGCGGCCTGGCGAACGCGGTGCTGATCGCCCCGGCCGGGAACACGGCCGTGCAGGAGCACCTCAGGGTGCTGCGAAGCAACTACCAGCGCAGCTCGCACCAGAACACCTTCCGCGGGGAGTACTTCCGGCCCCGGGGGCAGGAGGACAACACCGAGGCCAACTTCCAGCAGGCGGACGTGGTGGCGGGGCCCCCGGTCTGGGTCCAGAACCACACGGAGGAGAACGAGAAGAACGCGGTCCTCCACCTGAGCGGGACCGGTGTCAACATCTGGGCGGACCTGGCGCACGGCCTGGGGCTCAGCGGCCCCGGTGCGCTTCCCGTGGTCGAGCGGGGCGTGTTCGAGATCGGGGTCGGGAACACCTGGGTGCCGCCGAGGCCGTCGGCGGCGCCGGGCGCCCAGCTGCCCGAGGTGCCCGACCGCGCGGCGACGCTGCTGGCGGCCCGTCGCATCATCAACACGCTGATCCGTGAACTGGTGTACCAGAACGGGAAGCTGGCGCTGAGCGAGGTGGCGGCGAGGGTCGCCCGGCATCCGCGGCCCGAGCTGCTGTGGGACACGGTGATCGGGTTCCTGGCCCGGCACCCCGAGCTGCGGGACCTGGTGCGGTGGCGCACCGTCCGGAAGGTCGGCGCGGGAACCGGGCCGGCCGACCAGCCGGTGGCGCTCCCGCCGTGGTCCGCCGGCCTCCTGGTGCCCGCGTCCGAGCCGGTGGCGGGGTTCACCGCCGGGTCGGATGTCGAGCGGGTGCGCATGGTGGCGCCCGGGGAGGTGCCGCCGCCCGCCGCGACGGGGGCCGTGGCGGGGTTGCTCCAGGTACCGACTCAGTCCGTCGACGGCGTCGCCACGGCGGTGGAGACCGTTGTTCAGGAGCAGTCCGAGCTGGACCTGGCCCGCGAGCAGTTGGTCGCGGCGGGTGCGGATGAGGGGGAGCGGGCCGAGATCGGCGCGCGGCTGGACGAGCTGCTGGCGGCGTTGGACGAGAGCGGTGCGGACGCGGAGGACCGGCAGGGTGTCGGTGTGGCCCTGCAGATGGGGTCGTTCCGGCAGGCGTTCGCGGACCTTGGTCAGACGCAGCGCGTGCAGGTGCTCCGGCTGCTGGCGCAGGCGCTGCGGGATCGCCTGGGGCACGGGGCGCAGCCGATGGTGGCGCTGCTGGTGACGGTCCTGGCCGCGGCGCAGCAGATCCGGGACGAGGTGCCGGTGGCGGCCGCGGGGGAGTCGCCGCGTGACCTGGCCAGGCGGTTGACCGGGTTCGCGGACGGCATCATGGCGGACGCGGTCGGGTGGGCCCGTGAGTCGATGCGGGGGGCTCCGACCGCGCCGTACGCGGTGGTGGCGGTGGCGGGCTACGGTCGTACGGACCTGACGCCGGCCGCCGACCTGGACTTCGGCCTGCTCGGCTCCGACGAGGACGAGGTCTGGCTGCGGTCGCTGACCAACCTGACGGCTGGCTGGCTGGACCTGGCCCGCCAGTTCCTGCCGGTGAACGGGACGGTGCCGGCGCCGTTCCAGGCCGACATCATGTGGTTCAACCCCAACCTCAGGGTCTTCGACCCCAGGGCGGTGCTGGCGGGCTCGCTCGCCGCTCCGGGGGAGGAGCCGGGCCTGAAGCACGGTGTCATGCACGACACCCGGTTGATCGAGCTGGCGCCGCTGTCCGGCGCCCTCGCGGCCGTCTCGTCGTCGGAGGGCCAGCGGGGGCTGTTCCGGACGTTCACGGAGGAGCGGGGCCGGCGCATCGACCCCGAGGTGGAGTGGATCGCCCTGCGCGAGGCGTTCGACCGTCTCCCGCGTCCGGAGACGCTGGCGCAGGTCGACAGCGTCAACGTCAAGGCCGACTTCATGCGGCAGTTGACGGTTGCCACGCGGCACCTCTATGCCGCCTACCGGGCGGTGGCGAAGCCGGACACGCCGTGGCGGCTCAGTACCGGCGAGCGGCTGGAGGAGCTGACCGACGGGAAGGTGCTGCCGCCGGACCTCGGCCGGCGGCTGGTGGACGCCTACCTCCTGGCTCTCAGCCTGCGGCAGCGCTTGCACCGGGCGTACGGGGGTGAGCAGGACAAGGCCGCGACCGCGCAGGTGGCCGAGCCGCCGAACGGGCTGGAGCGCCTGCTACCGGAGGAGCAGGAGCAACTGGCCGCCGCGCTCGGGGCCCTGCACGAGGTGCAGGGGGGCCTGAATGACTTGTGGACCAAGGTCAAGGCCTCGGCCCCGTCACGCTGGAAGAACCTCTTCGGGCGTTCCCGTCCGGTGGACCAGTCCGTGGCGCCGGTGGTCCACAGTCCGGTGGTGCCGGGCACCGTGGAACCGGGTGAGTTGTGGGACGCGGATCTGGAGCTGCCGCTGGTCGGTGGCGGCAGTGTGCGGTTGGGTGATGTGCAGAGTCTGACCATCGTGGCGCCGGGGACGGGTCTTCCGCAGGGTCGGGCCTTCCACGCCGATGACGAACTCGCGCAGCGGCGCGAGGTGTTGAGGAACTTCGACCTGGGCCGGCGGTGGCTGCTGGAGGTCGACGGGCAGGGGCAGGAGGTCATCGGGTACCGGAAGGTGCCGTGGGGCACCGGTGGACGGCGTTACCTCGCGCTGCTGCACGGCAACCGGGACTTCGCGGTGCTGCCGCTGTCCGGTCCGGTCGGTACGGTGAAGGTCACGGCGACGGGTCTGGCCCGGACGTTGCGGCGCAGGCCCAGCATTCAGCAGTTGGCGGCGGGTGACGAGATCGTGCTGGCCGCGTGTGACGCGGCGCTGCCCGCTTCGGACGGCGGGTTGTCGCTGGCGCAGGAGGTGGCGAACGCTACCGGTCGGGTGGTGTGGGCGCCGACGGGGAAGATTGCGGCGCTGTCGACCGATCTGGACGCGGACGCCGGGTTCCTGATGTATCCGGCCGCCGACGGCACGCCGGGTGCCTGGATTCGCTTCACCCCGAACGGCGTTGAGTCCGCCCAGGCCTCGGACGAGTCGGTGGGCGCCTCCGAGGCGGGCCCGGCGCCGCGTGCCAGCGTTCCCCGGGTGCCGTCGCAGAGTTCGACGGACGTCGCGATGACGGGCGTCGAGGAGACGGACGTCGAGGGCGAGGAGGAGGACGAGCTCCCGGCCGCGAACTCCCGTACGGACAAGGGCAAGGGCAGGGTCGACGAGGCCGCCGAGGAGGACCTGGACAACCTGGAGCGGCTTGATCTGGAGGAGGCGATCGCGCGTTCGCGGCGGCCCCAGTACCCCGGGAACCAGGGAGAGGGATCGGGATCGGGATCTGCCCAGCCGTCGGTGCCGGTGCAGGTCGTCGTGCAGCCGGAACTCCGTTTCTCGGCCCAGGATTTGATCGACGAGCTGATCGGCCTGATGCCCGGGGTTCCGCAGGCGTCGGTGGCGCCGGTGGGTCTGCTGGGTCCGGACGTGTTCGGTGACCGGGTCGTCCCGGCCGCCCCGGAGTTCCTCCAGGGGTACGACTACGGGAAGTTGAAGTCCGAGTCCCGGGTGGCGTTCTTCCGGGCGCTGGACCTGGCGAGCGGAACGGCGCCGACGGCCGCGGGGCTCGCCCCGGAGGCCCTGGGCCTGGAGCAGGGTTCGGTCGTCGAGTCCGGACGGTTCCAGACGATGTCGCGGAGTACCGGTCCGGCGTTCGGGCGGAAGCGGGTGCGGATTCCCCGCCTGGTGCACTCGATCTGGCTGGGCGGCCCGTTGTCGATGGACAACGAGCACACCGGTCCGTTCATGACCAATGTGCAGGACTCGGCGGACGGCCCGGGCCGGGGGTTCACCCATGTGATCTGGACGGATGTCACCCGTGCGCGGGTCGCCGAGGCCCGGGCGGCCGCGGGGACGGACCGGGACACGCCCGAACTCGCCACCGTACGCGCCATGGTGGCGTGGGCGGGGACCCGACCGCACGGGAATGTGGTGCTGGTCAACGTCGACGAGGTCTTCTCGGCCGAGGCGCCGATGAGCCTCGAAGCGGCCTACAAGATGGAGACCGCCAAGGGCCTGGGGCAGGGGTACGCCTCGGCCAGCGACATCCTGCGACTGGAGGTCCTCCGCCGGTTCGGCGGGGTCTACACCGACGGCGACAACCGGCTCCAGGCCGACCCCGCCCCGGTGGTCGAGCGGATCGTCAACGCCCGGCGGAGCTTCGCCGTCGCGAAGGTCGGCAACGCGGGCATGGCGAACGCGGTGCTGATCGCCCCGGCCAGGCACCCGGGTGTGGAGCAGCACCTGGAGGTGCTGCGCCGTAACTACCTGCGCAGCTCGCACGAGAACACCGTCCGCGGGATGTACTTCCAGTCCCGCGACCGGGCGCACATCACCGCCGAGGAGTTCGAGGAGGCGGAGGAGTGGGTGGGGAAGGTCCCCGCCGAGGCGCAGCGCCACACGGACGACGGGGAGAAGAACGCGGTCCTCTACCTGAGCGGGACCGGTGTCAACATCTGGGCGGACCTGGCGCACGGCCTGGGGCTCGACGGCCCTGAAGCGCTCCCGCTGGTCCCCTCGGAGATCTTCGAGATCGGCACCGGGAACACCTGGGTGCCGCGGGAGCGGCCGGCGGCGGCCGTCCAGCTGCCCGAGGTGCCCGACCGCGAGGCCACGCTGCTGGCGGCCCGTCGCATCATCAACACGCTGATCCGCGAACTCTCCTACCAGAGCGGGAAGCTGGCGCTTAGCGAGGTGGCCGCGCGGGTCGCCCGGCACCCGCGGCCCGATCTGCTCTGGGACACGGTGATCGGCTTCCTGGCCCGGCATCCCGAGCTGCGGGAGCGGGTGCAGTGGCGCACCGTCCAGAAGTACGACGGGGCGACGAAGCCGGTCGGCACTCCGGTCGCCCTCCCGCCGTGGTCCGACAGCCTGCTGGTCAGGGTGGAGGAGGCCAAGCCCAGGCCGGGCGTCGAACGGGTGCGCATGCTGCGGCCCGAGGACGTGCCGCCGCCCGCCGCGACGGTGCCCACCGCGGCACCGGCGGGGCAGCAGCAGGTGACCGAAGAGGAGGAGGCGACCGGACAGGAGGAGACGGCCGACGGCCAGGCCGGTCAGGCACCCGGCCGGCAGTTCCACGCGCCGACCGGCGGCACCGACGGCACCGACGGCACGACGGCCGGCACCACCGCGCCGACCCGCGGCACACCCCAGCAGCAGGCCGTGCCGCAGCCGCCCGCGGCGACGGACCCGGCGAACTTCCCCGGCTGGCAGCCCTTCACGACCGCCCAGGGGACGGCGGCCGAGCCGCTCCGCCCCGACCGCACGCCGCGCCCCGGCCCGGGCCCGCAGACCGACCCCAACGGGGTGGTGCGGGACCACGGCGGTTGGCAGCTGAAGCCGACGGCGGTCCCGGGGGCGCCGATCACGCGGTTCCCGGGTGCCTGGCAGCGGCCGGTGGCGGCGCCGGAGTGGACGTACTACCCGGAGGACTGGAGCGCCGACACGGTCCTGCGGCACGTCCAGGCGGCGATGCGGAACAATCCGAGCGTCGCGCCGGGGCCGGACGGCCTGGACCGGGCGGTCGGCTGGTCCGGGAGCCTGTGGGTCGAGGCGGTCCTGGACCAGCAGGGCTACATCCTGTACCACCACCCGCTCCCCAACTCCCCCGCGCCGTACGCGGCGTGGCAGGAGGAGGCGGTGGTCGGCCGGGGCGACCGGGTCGACCTGTTCGGGTACCCGGGCGTACTGCTCCAGCGGGTGCGGTTCGACAGCGGGCAGGACGGCTTCGAGTTCACCGTCCGGCTGCACCTGGAGCCGTCCGCGGGCATGACGCCCGCCGAGCTGGACGCGGTGCGGCAGCAGGTGCGGACGCTCATGGCCGACTTCACGGCCGGGCAGCAGGTCGGCGCCTTCGACCGGCTGCTGAACGTGGGCGTGGAGTTCACCGAGGAGGCGGGCGACGGCGTCACCACGCTCCCGGTCGCGCCGGGCGCGGTGCCGAGCCTGGCGCAGGTGCTGCCGCGGCAGTTCAGGGAGGCGGCCGGAACGGTCGACCTGGAGTTCGTGACGGGGACGCAGCTGCGCAAGTCCCCGCCCGTGCGGGAGGTCCACGTCGGCGGGGACTGGACGGCCGGGCTGCGCCCGTCGTTCACGGCCCCGGCCTGGGACCGCCCCGGCCGGGGGCTGCCCCCGGAGTGGGGCACCGCCGAGGCCCGGTACGCCGCCCACCACGTGCTGCGGACGGGGACGGCCGAGGTCGTCGGCGAGGCGGCCGCGGGCCGCCCGGCCCCGGAGGTCCGCCGCGGCCGGTTCGCCGGGGTGCGGCTGAACGTCCGGGTCGAGGACGGCGTCATCACCGACGTCTGGGGCGAGCCGCACCAGAAGCTGCGGCCGCAGCTGACCGCCCCGGTGGCCGGCACCGAGGCGGTGCTGGTCCCCGCGCAGGAGGTCAGGCCGCCGCAGGACGCCTTCATCCGGGCCATCACCGCCCGGGAGCTGGAGTCCTTCGACGCCCGCCGGGTCCGGCTGCCGGACGGGGACACCGAGACGGTGCTGACCGTCCGGCTGTACCTGGACCTCGAAGCGAAGCTGGACCTCGCGGACGGGCCGACGGCCGCGGCCGTGGAGGCTCTCCGGGAGGCGGGCCGGGAGGGGGTCGAGAAGGTCTACAACACCGGGCAGCGGCTGCCCAGCGGCGATCTGCTGCGGGTCGAGGTCGAGTTCGTCCCCGACCGCTCCACGGCGCACCACACGGTCGCCGTCCGGGAGCGCCAGGACCGGGCCAACCACCGGACCTGGGGCCTGAACACCGGGGCGCGGACGATCGCCCACGAGATCGGCCACCTGCTCGGCCTGGACGACGAGTACCGGGAGGCGGGTTCCACGCCCCGGCCGATCCATCCGGACGACAGCGGGATCATGGGCGGCCGGCAGACCGACCGGTTCGGACGCCCCTGGCTGGACATGAACCACCTCCACGAGGGCCCGCTGGAGGTCCTCGCCCCCTTCGCGCCGCCGGCCGCCCGCAACCTGCGGCAGCTCGGCGGGGTGGTGGACGAGGCCTTCGGCGAGGACCGCGGCCCGACGCCGGTCGGCGACGCGCCGACCCGGGCCCGGTTCCGCGAGGAGGTGCTGCGGCGCGCCCTGTACGGCGGTCCGGGCGGGCGGGACGGCCACCTGGTGCCGCCGCGGGGGTCGACGCTCCCCCGGCCGGAGCGGGTGCCGGGGTCGCAGGAGCGCAACGGGACGTTCAAGGTGGTCGGCGGGCCCGCCGACGCGGCGGCCACGCAGGTCGGCGCCCTGGCCGGCGACCTGCCCGGCCCGCGCCGGAACCGGACGGTGTTCCCCGAGCACTGGACGGCGGACGACGCGGTGTACGCCGCCGAGCAGGCGTACCAGCACGCCCTGCGCACCGGCCGGGTCACCGCGACCGGCCTGCACTCCCACCACTGGGTCGGCGAGTACGGCGGGGTGCGGATCGAGGGCCGGATCCGGGCGGGGGAGTTCGTCTCCTTCCGTCCCTCCGACGACCAGAGCGGGCTGGACACCCCGGCGTACATGCCGTGGCGCCCGACCGGTGGGGCCTTCGGCGCCCGGGTCGAGGACCTCGTCCGGTACGGCGACCGGCAGACCCTCACCGGCGTCCACGACGAGCCGGAGAGGGCGGCCGCCACGGCGCACGGCGTCAAGGTGGGCTCGGTGCTCGCGGAGAACGACAACGGCACCTACCGGGCCGACGTCTGGTTCCTCGACGCGGCCGTGACCCCCGGCGCCCCGATGGCGAAGTTCCCGTCGCGGTGGCACCAGCACGCGGACGGGGAGACCCACACCCTCTACCCGAAGGCGTGGACGCCGTCGCGCGTCCTGTCCGCCGTGGAGCGGGCGTACGCGGCCCGGCACACCTCCGAGCCGCTGGACTCCGGCGCCGTGCGCTGGGTGGGCGAGGCCGACGGCGTGCGGATCGAGGGGATCACCCGGGACGGCCGGCACCTGACGCACCGTCCGACCGCCCGGCAGCCGCTCACCGACTGGTACGCGCCCCCGGCGGCGGACGGGTCCACCGGGCCCGGCCTGCGCGGCCGCCGCGTCCGGACGGTGGACGGACAGCTGGGCATCGAGGTCTCGGCACCGGTGCACCTGAGGGTCGCGGCGGGCGCCACGCCCGCGGCGGTCGCGGACGCCCGCAAGCGGCTCCAGCGGGCCGCCGACGACTTCGTCCGGCAGCACCGCGCCGCCGGCGACCCGCCGGTCCTGCTGACCCTCGACTTCGTCGACACGGAGGCGGACGCCCTTCCGGGCGCGGTGGCCGGGGCGGACTCCCTCACCGACGGCGCCGGGCTGGACGTGCTCCTGCCCGGTGTGGCCGGGGCGTTGACGCCCGGGTTCTCCGCGACGGTCGCGGGCAGCGCGGGCCCGGCCACGGCCACCGCCAGGGCGCAGGCCGGGTACGGACAGCGGGTGCTCGTCGAACCGGAGCTGACCGAGCCCGCGGGGCCCGGAACGGGCACCCGCCCGGCCACCGTCACCGAGATGGCGGGGCAGCAGTGGATGATCGACGGGGCCTTCGCCCCGGCGCTCGCGGGGAACGCCGGGCGGGGACTGCCGTCCGGCTGGACGCCGGGCGAGGGCAGGTACGCGGCGCTCCAGGTGCTCGCCGGCTGGCGCGGCCGGCGGCGCGAGCTCGTGAAGGGCCGCTTCAACGGCGTCCCGATCGAGGTCCGGACCGAGAACGGGCGGATCGTGGACTTCCGCGGCCTGCCGGACCGGAGCGTCCCGGCCCAGTTCACCAAGGCTGTCCCCGAGCCGTCCGGCCAGGGCCTGCTCTTCCCGACCGGCCCGCGCCACGCCCCCGAGTCCTCCTCCTCGTCGTCCTCGTCCTCCGCGCCCGCCGGCGCGATCCCGCAGCCGGCGCAGGACCCGGCGACGGCGCTGCTGCCGGGCCACGCCTCGGCCGAGGCCGTACCGGACGACCCGGCGGCGCAGCCGTTCGAGCTCCGGCGCGGCCCGCTCGTACCGGGCGGCGAGGACGTCACCGTCCTCGTCCTGCGCGTCCACCTGGACGGCTCCGGCCTGACCGGGGAGGACGCCCGGGCCAGGGTCGCCGCGCTGGGCGCGCGGATCCGGGACGCCGCCGCGCGGTTCGACAACCGCACCAGGCTCCCGGACGGCACCCCGCTGCTGGTGCGGGTGGAGTTCGTGGACGCCACCGGCGATCCGCACCGGACGGTGCTCCTGCACGAGCGGAGCGTCGCCCAGGACGCCGGGAACTGGCACCTGGAGATCTCCCGGGACGCGCTGGTCCACCAGCTGGGCCGGGCCTTCGGCATCTCCGTCACGGAGTACGCGGGCGGCGGCACGACCCACGTCGTCCCGGCGCCGTCGGTGCGCGTCCTGCGCGAACTCGGCGAGCTCGCGGACGACCGGCTGGGCCGCCTCGGGCACGACACCGAGGACGGCGAGTCGCCCCGGACGGAGTTCGCCGACGGCGTCCTGGAGGCCGAACTCGGCCCGGCCGTCGGGACGCGGGGCGGCCACCTGCCGTCGGCCATCGGCGAGGAGGGGGCCGAACAGCTGGAGCTGGTGCGCCGTCACGCCAACGGCACCCTGCTGGTGGAGACCGGCGCGGGTCGGCGCACCCTGTTCCCCGAGCACTGGACCGCCGCCGAGGCCCGGTACGCCGTCGAGCAGGCGGCCGTCGACGCGGTCCGCAACGAGACCTTCCAGGTGACCGAGGACGGGATCTTCTGGCAGGGCGTGTACGAGGGCGTCCGGATCGAGGGCAGGTCGGACGAGGACGGGACGGTCACCGCCTTCCGCCCGGCCGCCGACCAGCGCGGCTTGGTGGCGCCCGCCCACGCGCCGGGCGCCGGCGCGGTCGACGTCCCGTCGCTCGACGGGGCCCCGGTGCTCACCCCGGACCAGCTGCGCGTGTTCGGCGAGCAGGCCAGGCGGGAGGGCGGCACCGGGCTGCCCCCGGAATGGACCCGGGAGCAGACCCGCCACGCGGCCCTGTGGGTGTACGAGCAGCAGAACGGCGAGGCGAGGGGACGCAACGGGGACGAGATCGTCACCGGCGCGTACGGTGACGTCCGGATCAGGCTGCTGGTCCGCAACCGGCAGATCATCGACTACTGGGCCGAGCCGGGGCAGCGCTTCGACGCGACCGAACCGGCCGAGCCGGTACGGGTGCTGGCCACGGCGGAGGTGCGTCCGCCGGTCCGCCGGTTCCTGCGCTCGCTCCAGGCCCAGTTCATCCAGTCGTACGAGGTCCGGCGGGTGGTGGACTCCGACGGGGACACCCGCACCGTCCTGACGGTGCGGGTCCACCTGGAGGCCGACGGCCTGGTGGGCAGCCGCGCCGAGGCCGAGCGGGGCCTCGACCGGGTGCGGCTCAACGCCGAGGCGGGCGTCCGGGACGTCTTCGGCCAGGGGCTGCGGCTGCCCGACGGCAGCCTGCTGGAGGTCGCGATCCGGTTCGTCGACCGGGAGAGCGCCCACCACGTCGTCGAGGTGCGCTCCTACACCTCCCAGGAGCACGCCCAGCACTGGGGCGTGGACTCCCCGCCGAGGGTGATCGGCCACGAGGTCGGCCACCTGCTCGGCCTGGCCGACGAGTACCGGCGCCAAGGGGCCGGCCCGCGGCCCGTCCACCCGGAGTTCGGTCTGATGACCGCGCCCGGGAGCGACATCTACGGCCGGGTCTGGTACGACGCCGGGCACCCGGTGGAGCTGGGCGTCACGAACCCGGCGGTCTCGCTCCGGCCGCACAACCTGAACGAGCTGGGCGCGGTCCTCGACCGGGTCTTCCGGACGGACCTCCGGCCGGTGCCGGCCGGGGAGTTCCCGGTGCGGGCCGCCTTCGGCGAGGACGCGCTGCGGACCGCGCTCTTCGACGGGCCGGACCGGACGGGCGGGTACCTGACCCCGCCGGCGGAGTCGGGGCGGCGCAGGCTGCCCCGGGTCGGCGCGGAGAACCCCAACGGCACGTACCGCGCCGACGCGGGCGAAGCGGCGCTGGACCGGTACCGGACGATGTTCCCCGCGCACTGGACGGCCGAGGACGCGGTGTACGCGGCGCGGCAGGCCTACCTGCACGCCCGCCGCACCGGCGGGATCAGCGGGCGCGGAGACCTCGCGCAGCGCTGGGTCGGCGAGTACGACGGCGTGCGCATCGAAGGCCGGATCCGGTCGGGGGAGTTCATCTCCTTCCGCCCCGCCGAGGACCAGTCCGGGCTCACCGCGACGGCCCCCGCGCCCGAGCCCGCCACGCTGCCCTTCGGCCACCGGGTCGAGGACCTCAACCGCTACGGGGACCGGCACACCCTCACCGGCTTCCACCACCGCGCCCGGCTCCGCGGGGCCCTCGCGGTGGACCCGGCGGACCACGGCCTGCACCTCGGGCCGGTCCGGCCGCCGCGGGCCAACGGCACCTACCGGGCGCCGGTGTACTTCCTGGACCCGGGGATCGCGCCGGGCGCGCCGCTGAGCGAGTTCCCGTCCCGGTGGCGCCGCCCCGAGAACCAGGAGGCCCGGACCTTCTACCCCGAGTCCTGGGTGTCCGAGGACGTCCTGGAGCGGGTCGACCGGGCCTACCAGGAAAGGCTGTTCGAGGAGGTGCTGCCGGACGGCGCCGTGCGCTGGGTCGGGGTGGCCCACGACGTGTGGATCGAGGGCGTCACCCGGGACGGGCGGCACCTCGTCCACCGGCCCACCGACTGGCAGCGGTCCCGTCGGGAGACCGGGGCCGGGGCGGTCCCGGTCTGGGAGCGTCCCCTGGTGCGGGACGACGTCGACTACTCCATCGGCTACCGCCGCGTACGGCCGGGCGGGGCCGGCCTGCCGGACACCGAACTGGTCGTCCAGGTGCGGGACCACGGCGACCTGACCGCCGAGGAGCGGGCCGGGCTCCAGCGGCTCGCCGACGAGCAGGCCGCGGAGCTGTTCCCGGCCACGGCTCAGCCCGGCGGCCGGCCGGTCCGCATCCGGCTCCGGTTCGTCCCCGAGGCGGACGACCCGGAGGCGATGCCGCCGGTCTCGTCCTTCCCGAGCGCCTTCGTGCGGCAGCTGCGGTCGCGGCTGGAGGAGGCCGAGGAGCTGGTCGCCGGACTGCACGGCGCACCCGCGCCGGAGCCGCCGCTGCTCACCCCGGTGACCCCGGGCACGGGCGAGCGCCCGGCCACCCGTACCCGCCTCCAGGACCTGGAGGCGGCGGGCATCGACGCGCCGGCCCTCGACCCGGCCCTCGCTCGCGCGCTCGCCCTCGCGGACGAGCGGGCCGAGGGAGCCGAGAGGCCCGGGGGACTGCCCGCCGCGTGGACGGCCGCCGAGGGCGGGCACGCGGCGCGCATGGTCGCGCGGGAGCACCTGGCCGAGCTCGGGGACGGGCGGACGGGCACGGTCACCGGGCGGTTCGCCGGGGTGGAACTCCGGGTGACGCTGGAGGACGGCCGGATCGTCCGCTTCGCGGGCACGCCGGGCCAGACCTTCGAGAACCAGCGCCGACCGCGCCCCGCCGGGCAGCAGCCGCCGGCACTCATGGCGCTGCGCCCGGCCACCGGGCGGCAGCTCCAGGGGGCCGGGGACGACGGGCCGCACGAGGCCGTCGAGCCGGAGCAGGAGCAGCCGACCGTCGTGGAGGCGGCCCCGGTCGCCCCGGTCACCCCGGACGCGGCGCCGCCGGTGCGGCCGCCGGCGGCCTTCGGTGCGGCCCCGGTTGCCTTCGGTGCGGCCCCGGCCGTCCTGGCCGCCCCGGCCAGCACCGGCTCCGCCCCGGTGTCCGCGACCCCGCCGCCGGTGGTCCCCGCCGGGCCGCCGCCGCTGCCCGCGCTGGGGGGCCTGCGGTTCGACGGGACCGGCCTCACCGGCCGCCCCCCGTACGCGAGTTCGGCCGTCCGGGCCGGTTCGCCGTCGGACCCGCGGGAGTCCCGGATCCCCTGGGACACCGTCCGCGCACTGCTCAACCGCGCCTACCGCCAGGAGCGCGGCCGGCTGCTGCCGATGCTGCGGGAGTGGCTCGCCCCCGAGCACGTGGCGGCGGACCTGCTGGCCGAGGCGGACGCGCTGGTGGCGGCCCTGCCGTCGGAGCTGTTCGCCGAACTCCCGCACGAGGAGGACGCCCGACTGCTGCTCCGGGCCGGGTACGTCCTCCACGGCTCCTCGGCGGACCCGGGGGAGGAGGCCGCCGCGGCGGAGCAGGCCCGGGCCGAGCTGGCCGCCGCCCTGCTGGACCTGCTGGAGCCGCTGCGCGACCCCGCGCCGGACCCGGCCGCGGTCGAGCGGTCCCTGGACGGCCTGCGGGACGCCGTCTCCGCCCTGCCGGACCCGACCGGGGCCGCCGTGCGGGACGTCCTGGCCAGGATCGCGCGGACGCGGACGCGGATCACCGCGACCACCCCGCTGCACGAGGCCAACTCCCTGGTGAACGAACTGGCCGACCGCTTGATCGGCCAGGACGTGCGCCGCCTGCTGGGCGTGCCGACGGGCGACGGGGACCTCGAGTTCCTCGCCGGCCGGATCTTCCACGAGGCCCACGTCGTCCGCGACGACTGCTTCGACGTGAGGACGGTGCGCCATGCCCTGCGCGGCCTGTAGCGGGGGCCGTGGGAACGGCGGGACGGCCCCGGCCGTCCCGCCCCCGGGGGCCGGCACCATCCGCCCGCCCGGCGGTGTGGTGGCCGTCGACATTGCCGGGCGGGCGGAAGTTCCGTACCTTGGTGCCGGCTTTGGCTCCCAAAGGGCTGTCCTTGACCTTGAGGCGTCGTCACCTGCCGTCGCACGGGCGGGTGGTGGCCACCGCCGGCGGTGGATGCGGGGAGAAGTTCCTCATGGCCGTCGAATCCGCTCCGGCCCTGAATTCCCCCCCCCGATTCCCCGGCCTCCGCATGCCGGTACGGACCGGCGCCTCGGCGGAGAAGGGCGGGAGCACCGGTGGGGTGGAGCGCGGGTCCGGCCGTCGGGGTGCAGGGGCGGTAGGTGGTCGGCAGGGGTTGAGGCCCCGGCCGGCCGCGGCGAGGCTTGGAACCGGGCCGACCGGGCCGACCGGGCCGACCGGTGCGCCCGGGCCGACCGGTGCGCCCGGGCCGACCGGTTGCGCGGGGCGGCGCGCCGGGCGGGGTGCCGGGCGGGGTGCCGGCCGGCCGCGCGGGGGAGTCGGGAAGGAGCGTGCGGAGGAGGTCTCAGCCCGCCCGGTGGCGGTGGCAGGACTGGTCGTGCGGGGGCGCGATCAGGGAGGCGGCGATCGCCTTGTTCACGGCGTCGATCCGGGAGACCGCGCCGAGCTTGGCGAAGACGTTGCGCAGATGGCGCTTGACGGTGGCTTCGGTGATCGTCAGCCGGGTGGAGATCTGGCCGTTGCTCAGCGCCTGCGCGACCAGCTCCAGGATCTCCAGCTCCCGGGCGGACAGCACGTTCTCGGTGATGCCCTGCATCCGGGCCAGGCTGTCCCGGGAGACGGCCAGGACCATCCGGTCCGAGCCGCGGTGGACGCTGCGGACCGCCGCGAGCAGCTCGTCGCCGCACACGCTCTTCAGCAGGTAGCCCCGGATGCCGGCGTTGATGAGCCGTCGGAGCAACTGGGGGCCGTCGTACATGGACAGCATGATGATCTGCGAGGACGGCGAGAGCGCCCGCATCCTGGTGACGGTGTCGGTGGGCTCGCCGTCGGGGAGTTCGACGTCCAGCAGGACGACGTCCGGCCGGTGCCGGGCGACCTGGGCGATGGCGTCGCCGCTGTTGGCGGCCTCGCTCACCACCACCATGTCGTCCTGCGACTCCAGGATCTCGCGCACCCCCTCGCGGACCAGCGCGTGGTCGTCGACCAGGGCGACGCGGGTGGTGGCGGACGCGGGGTCAGCAGCTACGGCGTCGCGCGGGTTCATCGAGGAGCCGTCCTTTGAGAGGTACCGAGAGATCCACCCTGGTGCCGTTGTCCGGACGGCTGTTGACCAGCAGTCGGCCGCCGAGCAGTTCGGCCCGCTCGCGCATCGAGGACAGGCCGACGCCGGCGTCGGCCGGCCGCTCCTGCGGCAGCCCGCAGCCGTCGTCCTCGACGGTGGCGCGGAGTTCGTTGGGGGTGATCTCGACGTTCACCAGCAGCACCGTGGCCCGGGCGTGGCGCAGGGAGTTGCGGACGCCCTCGCGGAGGATCAGGAACACCTCGTCGAGCACCTCCGGCGGAGCCCAGGCCTCGTCCCCGTTCACCCGGAGCCGGGCGGCCACGCCGTCGGGGCCCAGCGACTCCAGGTCGTTGAGCAGGGCCTTCTCCAGGCTCTTCAACGGCTGGCGGGTGTGCAGGTCGGAGGTGACCGCGCGCAGGTGGTGCATCGACTCCTGGATGGCCTGCTGGGCGGTGGCCAGCTTGACGCTCGCCCGGTCCGGCTGCTTGTCCAGGTAGAGGGTGTAGAGCTCCAGCTGGCGGTGGGTCACGCTCATGCCGTGCCCGATCCGGTCGTGGAGCTCGCGGGCGATCCGGCGCCGCTCGTCGAGCTGCGCCTCGTGGATCTTGTCGACGAGTAACCCGGTGTACGCGGCCACCGACTCGCGGATCCGCAGGGCGACACCGCGCTCCAGCGCGAGGGTGATCAGGGTGAGGGTGTCGACTTGTCTCGATCCGGGCGGAAGGTGGCTGAATATCGTCGACAGCGCCGCGTGGAAGAAGGCCGAGGAGGCCTGGACGGATTCCCGGGGGTGGACCCCGTCCGCCGCGCGTGTCGCGCCGACGTCCCAGGCCAGCAGCTTGCACGTCTGGTCGACCTCGACCTGCCCCACGCGCAGGCTGGTGACCACGTCGGCGACGATCTGACGGGCGGTGGCCAGGGCCTGGTCCAGCGAGGCCGGGCTCTGCGCGATGGCGTTGCCGGCCGCCCGGAGCGAGGCCTCGTAGGCCTCGACTATCTCGGGCGTGCGTTGTTCGATCAGGTCCGCCACCTGTTGGCGAGTCGTCAAGGCTGCCTTCTCCAAACCGGTCACGTGCCGGCCCCCGTGTCGCCTTGGCCAAGCGGGGTCAAGATACCAGAACGCCGTGCGAATTCGAGGGCGTGAAGATGGCCTCCGGGAGGCCCCCTCGCCGGTCGAGCGTGTTCGAATCTTCAACTAGTTCAAAGGCGTGGCCGGAATGCCGGGACCGGTGACAAAGGGGGGGTCGGCCGCGCCGTGAAGAAGTGGACGGCGGAGGTGGCCGGAAGTCGTCCCGTCGTGCCGGCCGCCACCCGGCCGGGCGCGGGCGGAGGGACCGCCGGTGGTACCGGGGCCGGAGCGGAGTGGCCCGGGGGTGGAGTGTCCACTACTCCCTTCGATACCCCCCGCTCATCCCTCCGGCGCGGATGGGCCGACAGCGCCGGCGAGACCGTTGTCCGGGACTACGGCGGCTCTCTAGCGTGACGTTCACAGGACGTCCGCAATCGACCGGTACTTCCTGCATGTCCGCAACAAGAGCATCACTTCGTGCATGTCCGCAACAAGACCAGTACTTCCCGCATGTTCGCAACAAGAAACAGTTGTGAGGAACCAGACCGTGAAGGCTGACCGGCTGCCCCGGCGCTACCAGGCGTTCGTCCCGATGACCCTGCCCGACCGCACCTGGCCGGACCGGACCCCCACGGCGGCGCCGCGCTGGCTCTCCACGGACCTGCGGGACGGGAACCAGGCACTGGCCCGCCCGATGACGCCGGCCCGCAAGCTCGCCATGTTCGACCTCCTGGTGGCGATGGGCTACCGGGAGATCGAGGTCGGCTTCCCGGTCGCGAGCCAGGACGAGTACGACTTCGTCAGGATGCTGATCGAGCAGGACCGGATACCCGAGGACGTCCGCGTCTCGGTGCTGGTGCCGGCCCGCGACGAGCTGATCGAACGGACCGTGGAGAGCCTGCGCGGCGCCCGCGCCGCCACCGTCCACGTGTACAACGCGACCGCGCCGCTCTTCCGCGACCTCGTCCTCGGGATCGGCCGGCCGGAGTGCGTCGACCTCGCCCTGCGCGGCACCCGGTCGATGATGCGGCACACCGAGCGGCTGCTGGGCGACTGCGAGGTCGGCTACCAGTACTCCCCGGAGCTGTTCAACGAGACCGAGCCGGAGTTCGCCGTCGAGGTCTGCGAAGCGGTGATGGACCTCTGGGAGCCCGGCCCGGGCCGCGAGATCGTGCTGAACTTCCCGGCCACGGTCGAGCGTTCGATGCCGCACGTGTTCGCCGACCAGATCGAGTGGCTGGACCGCACCCTCTCCCGCCCCGAGTACCGCTGCCTGTCGATCCACCCGCACAACGACCGGGGCACCGGGGTGGCCGCCACCGAACTGGCCCTGCTGGCCGGGGCGAAGCGGGTCGAGGGCTGCCTGTTCGGCGGCGGGGAGCGGGCCGGCAACGTCTGCCTGGTCACCCTCGGCCTCAACCTGCTGACCCAGGGCGTCGACCCGGGCATCGACTTCTCCGACATCGACCGGGTGCGCCGCACCGTCGAGCACTGCTCCGGACTGCCGGTCTCCCCCCGCCACCCCTACGGCGGCGAACTGGTCCACACCGCCTTCTCCGGCACGCACCAGGACGCCATCAGGAAGGGCTTCGCCGCCCTGGAGGCCGAGGCCGCCGCCGCCGGCGAGAGCCCGCGCGACCGCGCCTGGCGGATGCCGTACCTGCCGATCGACCCGCAGGACCTCGGCCTCGGCTACGAGGCGGTGGTCCGGGTGAACAGCCAGTCCGGCAAGGGCGGCGTCGCCCACGTCATGAGTGCACGGCACGGCCTGGACCTGCCGCGCGGGCTGCAGATCGAGTTCGCCCGCACCGTGCAGGCGGTCGCCGAGGCCACCGGCGCCGAGGTCGCGCCGGACCGGATCGGCCGGCTCTTCGAGCGGGAGTACCGGTCCACCGCGGACGAGACCAAGCCGCTGGCCGTACGCCACGCGCCGGTCCCCACCGAGCTGTTCGTCGACGGGGCCGGCCCCGCCAGCGCGGACGGCACGGTCCGCGCGGAGGAGGTGCGCAGCCTCGGCGCGACCCTGGCGCCCTGGGGCGTCGAGGTCCGGGACGTCCGGCACACCGGCCCCGAGGGCAAGTCCGCGGACCCGGGGCGGGAGGCCGCCGTCTACGCCCGCTGCGCCTTCCCCGACGGGCCGGCCTGGGGCTTCGGCCGGGGCCCGGGCCTGCACGCCGCCGCCTTCTCCGCGATCCGGGCCGCCGCCGCCCGGGCCGGCCAGGGCCCGGCCGAACCGGACCCGCCCGCACCGGAGCCGGCCCGGGCCCAGGGCGCCGCCCCGCTCCCCGCCGAGCGCCGCTGAGCACCGCTGAGCCCGAACACCAGCTGGGCCCACCACAGACCCACCGACGGGGCACCACCGGGAGCCCCGGAGCAGCACCGAGCACCACCCAGCACCACCCGAGCACCGCTGAGTCCCACGCAGCCGGTTCCCCCACCCACACCCGCACGTACGCACGAGAGAAAGTCTGAGCAATGATGCTGGTCGAACGCGATGAGCACCTGGCCTTCCTGGCCGGTCTGCTGACCGAGGCGGTCGGGGGCAGGGGACGGATCGCCGTGGTGAGCGGCCCGGCGGCCACCGGAACGAGCGCCCTGCTGGACGAGTTCGTCGAGCAGGCGGCCGGGGCGGGCGTCCTGCCGCTGACGGCGGTGGGGTCGGCCGCCGAGACCGGCCTGCCGCTCGGCGTGCTGGGCCAGCTGCTGCGCGGCGCCCCGGTGCCGGCCGAGCAGCGGGCCGCCGTCCGCGAACTGCTCGCGGCCGGCCCGGACCGGCGGGAGTCGGCCGCCCGGGAACTGAGCGCGCTGCTGCTCGACCTGGCCGAACGGCAGCCGCTCGCCCTGGTGGTGGACGACGTCCAGCACGCCGACCCGGACTCGCTGGCCTGCCTCTCCCACCTGACCCGCCGACTCGGCCGCTCCCGGATCATGGCCGTCCTCGGCCGCTCCGGCCGGGCCGCCCACCGCACCGCCGAGTTCCACCAGGAGCTGCTGCGCCGCCCCGGCTGCCACAGCCTGGTCCTGCCCCTGCTCACCCCCGACGGTGTGGAGCGGCTGGTCGCCGAGCGCCTGGGCCGGGAGGCCGCCGACCGGCTCGCCGCCGACTGCCACCGGATCAGCGGCGGCAACCCGCTGCTGCTCACCGCCCTGCTCGACGGCCAGCTCGCGGCGGTGCGGGCCGGCACCGCCGACGGCGGGCTGGCCGTCGCCGACGGCTACGGGCAGGCGGTGCGCGACCTGCTGCACCGGAGCGCCCCCGGGCTGCTCCCGCTCGTCCAGGCGCTCGCCGTGCTCGGCGCCCCGGACGGGGTCGGCCGGCTGCTCGGCGTGGACGGCGCGGAGGCGGCGCGCGGCCTGCGCGAGCTGGCGGACTGCGGCCTGCTGGCCCCCGACGGCTTCCGCCACCCGGCCGCCCGGGCCGCCGTGCTGCTCGACACCGGCTCCGAGCGCAGGGCCGAACTGCACGGCAGGGCCGCCGGACTGCTGCACGCGGGCGGGGGCGCCGCGGCCGCGACGGCCGAGCACCTGCTGGCCTCCGGGCGGGTCGAGGAGGCCTGGACCGTCCCCGTGCTGGAGGAGGCCGCCACGCTGGCGCTGGCCGAGGGCCGGGTCGGCCAGGCCGTCGAGTACCTGCGGCTGGCCTGCCGGGTCTGCGCGGACGGGCCCCGGCTGGCCCGGATCAGGACCGCCCTGGTCCGCGCCGAGTGGCGGATCAACCCGGGCGCCCCGACCCCGCACCTCACCGAGCTCGCCACCGCCCTGCACCGCGGCCACCTGCGCCCCAGCGACGGCCTGGTGCTCGCCAAGGCCCTGCTGTGGCACGGCCGTTTCGAGGAGGCCAGGGACGTGCTGTCCAGGCTCGGCCTGGAGAGCGGCCCGCACGACCCGGAGACCGCGGCCGAGCTGCGGACCACCCGGCCGTGGCTGCGCTGCTGGTACGCGCCGCTGCTGGCGCACGTGCCGTCCGCCGAGGAGGAGCCGGACCCGCGCCCGGCGCCGTCCACCGCGGTCAGCTGGCGGCTGGAGGCGGCCACCGCGCTGGACTCGGTGCTCAGCCGCGGCCCGTCCGAGCAGGCGGTCGCCGAGGCCGAGCGGATCCTGCGCACCTCCCGGCTGGACGAGACGGGCATGGACACCGTCGAGTCGGCGCTGCTCGCGCTGACCTACGGCGACCGGGCCGACCGGGCCGCGCCCTGGTGCGACGGCCTGATCGCGGAGGCGGCCGCCCGCCAGTCCCCGGGGCGCCAGGCCCGGTTGGCGACCATCCGGGCCGAGATCGCCGTCCGGCAGGGCGACCTGCCCGGCGCCGAGCGGTACGCCCGGCAGGCGCTGGAGATCATCCCGGCCGGCAGCTGGGGGGTGGCGGTCGGCGGCGCGCTGGCCAGCCTGCTGACCGCGCTGACCGCGATGGGCCGCCACGACGAGGCCGCCGACCAGCTCAACCTGCCCGTCCCGGAGGCGATGCTGCAGAGCCGCTACGGCCTCCACTACCTCCAGGCCCGCGGCCGGTACCAGCTGGCCACCGGCCACCTGAACGCCGCGCTCGGCGACTTCCTCGCCTGCGGCGAGCTGATGCGCCAGTGGGGGCTGGACGTGCCCGGCCTGGTCGCCTGGCGCGGCGAGGCCGCCGAGGCGATGCTCCAGCTGGGCGACCGCGACGGGGCCCGGCGCCTGCTGGAGGAGCAGCTCGCGATGGTCGACCAGTGCGCGCCGCGGGCGCGGGGCGTGGCGATGCGCCAGCTCGCCGCCACCGGCGACCTGCGCCAGCGCCCGGCCCTGCTGCGCAAGGCCGCGGACGTGCTCCAGGAGGCCGGCGACCGGTACGAGCTGGCCCGGGCGCTCGCCGACCTGGCCAGGACCTACCACGACCTGGGCGAGCTGCGCCGGGCCAGGCTCACCGCCCGCCGCGCCTGGATGCTGGCCGAGGAGTGCCAGGCCCAGCCGCTCACCCGGCTGCTGGGCGTGGAGTTCGGCTGGAGCAGCGGCGGCGACCAGTCGGCCCGGGAGAGCGCCCCGGCGGTGTCCGACGCGGTGCTCAGCGACGCCGAGTGCCGGGTCGCCGAGCTGGCCGCGCACGGCTACACCAACCGGGAGATCGCCAAGCGGCTGTACGTGACGGTCAGCACCGTGGAGCAGCACCTGACCCGGGCCTACCGGAAGCTGCGGGTCAGCTCCCGGGTCGACCTGCCCACGGCGATGGGCGCGCTGACCCGGGCCGGCTGAGCCCCGGCCGGGCCCCCGGCGGGCCCCTGGTCGAGCCCCGGCGGGGCCGGGCAGGGGGCCCCGCCGGGACAGGGGGCCCTAAGGGGCGGACCGGGGTGTTCGAGCGGGTCCGCCCCTGCTGGAATGCGTCTGTCAGTCGTCCATGGCCGGAATTTTCCAGAAAGGGGGGCGACATGGCGCTGACCTTGTCAGAGAAGGACGTGCCACCGCTCGCGGAACAGGACGGGGCATTGCCCCGGATCATCGGCATCGCCACCGCGAACCCGCCGGACTCCTATGCGCAGAGCGATATCCTCGACATATTCGGGATAACCGACCAGCGCATTCGGTCGCTTTTCATGAACAGCGCGATCGACCGCCGTTTCCTCATTCTCCCGCCGGAGGGGCCGGACGGCGGGCGCCGGATGGAGACCCAGGGCGAACTGCTCCGCAAGCACCGGGCGTCGGGCGTGGAGACGGGTGCGCGGGCGGTGCGCGAGTGCGTGGCCCGCACCGGCCTCGACCTCTCCGAGATCGGCTACATCTGCTGCGTCACCACCACCGGTCTGCTCACCCCCGGGCTCTCCGCCCACCTGATCAAGGAACTGGGCCTCGACGTCCGGACCAGCCGGCTCGACGTGGTCGGCATGGGCTGCAACGCCGGGCTCAACGGCCTGACCGCGGTGGCCGGTTGGGCCGCCGCCAACCCCGGGCGGCCGGCCCTGATGGTCTGCGTCGAGACCTGCTCGGCGGCCTACGTCTTCGACGGCACCATGCGCACCGCGGTGGTCAACAGCCTGTTCGGCGACGGCGCCGCGGCGGTGATCCTGATGGCCGACCCGGACGGTCTGCTGGACCGCCCGGAGAGCGGCGTGCGGGCCGAGGGCCCGACCGTCCTCAAGTTCTCCAGCCGCATCATCCCCGAGGCCGTCGACGCGATGCGCTACGACTGGGACGACGACCAGGGCAAGTTCAGCTTCTTCCTGGACCGCGACGTGCCGTACGTGGTCGGCGCGCACGCCGAACTCGTCGTCGACAGGCTGCTGGAGGACACCGGCCTGCGGCGCAGCGACATCGCCCACTGGATCGTCCACTCCGGCGGCAAGAAGGTCATCGACTCGGTCCAGATCAACCTCGGACTGACCCGGCACGACGTCCGGCACACCACCGGGGTGCTGCGGGACTACGGGAACCTCTCCAGCGGCTCGTTCCTGTTCTCCTACGAGCGGCTGATGGCCGAGGGGCAGGTCCGGCCCGGCGACCTCGGGGTCTTCATGACGATGGGCCCCGGATCGACCATCGAGACGGCCCTCGTCCGGTACTGACCGGAATGCACCAGACACAGCCCGCACCTTCCGAAAGAGGAATTCCCATGTCCGTCAGCGAACTGCTTCCCGAACGCACCGGGTCGGCCGGGCGCCACGTCCTGATCGACTGCTCCGCGCCGCTGACCGAGCAGCTGATCGGCCAGGTCGTCGAGGTCTGCGACGAGCTGGAGGACGCCGACCGGGCGACCTTCGCCGTGCTGCACGTCGAGGGGACGGCCGGCGTCCGCGAGCAGGCCTGGCCCGGCGAGGTCGGCATCCACCTGGTCAACAAGTGGGAGCGCGCGCTGCGCCGCCTGGAGCGCGTCCCGGCCGGCGTCCTCGCCGTCGCGGCCGGCGAGTGCGCGGGCCCGGCGCTGGACCTGCTGCTGGCCGCCGACCACCGGATCGCCACGGCGGACACCCGGCTGAGCCCGGCGGTCACCGCCGGCCGGCTGTGGCCCGGCATGGCCGTCCACCGCCTGGTCCAGCAGCTGGGCGTCGCCCGCGCCCGCCGCCTGGTGCTGTTCGGCACCGAGGTCACCGCGGCGGAGGGCGCCGAGCTGGGTCTGTTCGACCGGGTCGTCGAGGACCGCGCGGGCGTCGCCGCCGCCGTCGAGAGCGCCGGCGCGCTGCTCGGCGGGCTGGTCGGCGGCGAGCTGGCGATCCGCCGCCGGCTGCTGCTGGACGCCACCACCACCAGCTTCGAGGAGTCGCTCGGCGCCCACCTGGCGGCCTGCGACCGGACGCTCCGCAACCAGTCCGCCGACCGGGCCTGACCCGTCCGGCGCCCGACCGTCCCGTGCCCGGGCCGGCCGGCGCCCGACCCGACCCGTACCCGACCCACCGAGGGAAACAGCTGTCATGACCGTCCCAGTCTTCACCCTGGACACCGCGCGCAGCGTGGACACCGCCCCGGAGGCCAGGCTGTCCCGGCAGCGCTTCCTGCGGGAGCACGTCGCAGAGGTCTACGGTGCGCTCACCGAGGAGCGCACCGTCCACCTGCGACTGGACGAGCTGCTGCGCCGGGCCGGGGAACGCCACCCCGGCCTGGTGCCCGGCGAGGCGCAGCTGGCCGCCGAGCACGGGCTGCGGCAGGCCGACAAGGAGGGCCTGGAGATCGACCAGGGCATCTTCCTCCAGGCCGTCCTCGCCCACCCCGAGTGCGGCCGGCACCTGATCGACGCGATGCTGCGCCCCACCGAGCGGGCGCTGGCCCTGCTCCCGGAGTTCAGCCGCACCGGCAGCGCCGACCTCGGCGTGGTCCGGATCGAGCGCCGCGACGGCACCGCCCACGTGACCGTCCACAACGACCACTGCCTGAACGCCGAGACCAACGCCCATGTCGAGGACATGGAGACCGCGGTGGACCTCGTCCTGCTCGACCCGGCCACCGAGGTCGGCGTCCTGCGCGGCGGCGAGATGACCCACCGGCGCTACCTCGGCCGCCGGGTGTTCAGCGCCGGGATCAACCTCACCGAGCTGCACGAGGGCACCATCTCGTACGCGGACTTCCTGATGCGCCGCGAGATCGGCTACATCAGCAAGATCTACCGCGGCCTGCTGGTCGACGACGACCGCGCGTGGCCGCAGCGCACGCTGGAGAAGCCCTGGGTGGCCGCCGTGGACACCTTCGCGATCGGCGGCGGGGCGCAGCTGCTGATGGTCTTCGACCACGTGATCGCCGCCGCCGACAGCTACTTCAGCCTGCCGGCCGCCCAGGAGGGCATCGTCCCCGGCCTCGGCAACCTGCGCCTCACCCGGCTCGCCGGCGGCCGGGTCTCCCGCCAGGTCATCCTCGGCGGGCGCAAGATCCGGGCCCGCGAGCCCGACGCCGCCGCGCTGTTCGACGAGGTGGTCGAGCCCAGGGCCATGGACGCGGCCGTGGAGGCCGCCGCCGCCCGGCTGGCGAGCCCCGCGGTGGTCGCCAACCGGCACATGCTCCACCACGCCGAGGAGCCCGTCGAGACCTTCCGCCACTACCTCGCCGAGTTCGCCCTCCAGCAGGCCCTGCGGCTGTACGGGCTGGACGTGATCGCCAAGGTCGGCGCGTCCTGGACCCGCCGCCCCGCGAAGGACGCCTGATGCGCCCGGTCGAGGCGATGCTGGAGATCCTCCGGGCCGAGGGCGTCACCACCGTCTTCGGCAACCCCGGCACCAGCGAACTGCCCTTCACCGACGCGCTCAGCGCGGCCGGGGACATCGACTACGTGCTCGGCGCCCACGAGGGCTCGGTGGTCGCCATGGCGGACGGCTACGCCCGGGCCACCGGCCGCACCGCCTTCGTCAGCCTGCACATCGCGGCCGGCCTCGCCAACGGCCTGGTCGGGCTGCTCAACGCCAGCCGCTCGCGCACCCCGATGGTCGTCACCGCGGGTCAGCAGGACCGCCGCCACCTGGCCTTCGACCCGATGCTCTCGGGCGACCTGATCGGCCTGGCCTCCGCGGCGGTCAAGCAGACCTTCGACGTCCAGCACGCCCACGACCTGCCGCTGATGCTCACCCGGGCCTTCGCCGCCGCCCGGCGCGCCCCCGCCGGGCCGGTGTTCCTGTCCATCCCGATGGACCTGCTCACCGAGGACGTCGACGTCGAGATGCCCGGCCGCTCCACCCTCGCCCCGCAGGGCCCGGCCACCGAACTCGCCGCCGCCGCCGGGCTGCTGGCCGCCGCCGAGCGCCCCGCCCTGGTGGCCGGGGACGCCGTCGGCCGCGACGGCGCGGTGGCCGAACTCACCGCGCTCGCCGAGGCGCTCGGCGCGGTGACGTACCACCAGCCGATGAACGACAACCTGGACTTCCCCACCTCGCACCCGCTGTACGGCGGCATGCTGGGCGCCACCCACGCCGCGATCCGGGAGACCCTGGCGGCCCACGACACCGTCCTGATCGTCGGCACCCACGCCTTCATGGCCCACCACTACACCCCCGGCTCGCCGATCCCGGAGACCACCACCGTCCTCCAACTGGACGCCGACGCCGCCGAACTGGGCCGCAACTTCGGCGTCCGACTGGGCCTGCACGGCGCGCTGCGGCCCTCCCTGGCCACCCTCGCGGAGCAGCTCGCCGGACGCGTCCCGCGGGCCGCCGAGCGGACCGCCGCCGCCGGCCGGCGGGCGGCGGCCGGGTGGGCCGCCACCGACCGCGCCGCGCTCGCCGCGTACGGACCGGGCCCGCTCGACCCGCTGGCCGCCGCCCACGCCGTGGCCGCCGGACTGCCCGAGGACGCCGTCGTGGTCGAGGAGGCCATCACCACCGGCCTGCGGCTGCGCCAGGTGCTCCGCCAGGACCGCCCGGGCTCGTACCTGCACACCGTCGGCGGCGGCCTCGGCCACGGCATCGGCGCCGCCGTCGGCCGCCGGATGGGCGACGACAGCCGCCCGGTGGTCGCCGTGCTCGGCGACGGCTGCGCGATGTTCGGCCTCCAGGGCCTGTGGGCGGCCGGCCACTACCGCGTCCCGGTGACCTTCGTGGTGATGAACAACGGCGAGTACCGCACCCTCAAGGAGACCCTGGACACCTGGGACAGCCGCTCCACCCGGGGCGGGCGCTACCTCGGCCTGGACCTGGCCTTCGGCCCGGACAGCGGGCGCCACCGGCTGGACTTCCGGGCCGCCGCCGAGTTCTTCGGCATCGAGGCCGTCCGGGCCTCCCACCCCGCCGAACTCACCGAGATCGTCGCCAAGTCGGCGTCCGCGACCGCGCCGCTCCTGGTCGACGTGCCCATCACCGGGCACACCCCGCCTCGTTGAACCGGGGGCGTGCCCGACGGACACGCCCCGGTACGCCGTTCGTCGGGGCCGAACCACTGACAAGGGAGGTGGCCGCGATGAGCGGTCTCATTCAGCTGGACGCCGGGCTCGACCCGGCACTCTCCGGTGGCGAGCTCCAGGTACGGGAGCCCGCCACCGGGCGCCCGATCGCCGTGGTCTCGCTGGCCGCGGCCGCGGACGTGGACCCCGCCGTGGCCGCCGCCGCGCAGGCCCAGCCCGGCTGGGCGGCGACCCCGCCGACCGGGCGCGCCGCCGTCATGCGCCGCGCCGCCGCCGTGCTGGAGCGCCACCGCCAGGAGATCGTCGACCTGCTGGTCCGCGAGGGCGGATCGGTGCGCGGCAAGGCCGACTTCGAGGTCGGCGCCGTCCTGGACGAGCTGTGGTCCGCCGCCGCGCTGCCCACCCGCCCCAACGGCCACCTGCTGGCCTCCGAGCCGGGCCGGGAGAGCTTCGCCCGCCGGGTGCCGCTCGGGGTGGTCGGCGTGATCAGCCCCTGGAACGTGCCGCTGGTGCTGGCGATGCGCGCGGTCGCCCCCGCGCTGGCCCTCGGCAACGCCGTGGTGGTCAAGCCCGACGTGCACACCCCGGTCTCCGGCGGCCGGGTGATCACCCGGCTCTTCGAGGAGGCGGGCCTGCCCGCCGGGCTGCTCCAGGTCCTGCCCGGCGACGCCGAGGTCGGCGAGGCCCTGGTCCGCCACCCCGACGTGCCGATGATCGCCTTCACCGGCTCCAGCGAGGTCGGGGCCAGGATCGGCGCGGTCGCCGGCGGCATGCTCAAGCGCGTCTCGCTCGAACTCGGCGGCAACAACGCCCTGATCGTCCTCGACGACGCCGACCTCGACGCCGCGGCCTCGTCCGGGGCCTGGGGCTCCTTCTTCCACCAGGGCCAGATCTGCATGGCCGCCGGGCGCCACCTGGTGCACCGCGCCGTCGCCGACCGGTACCTGGAGCTGCTCGCCGACCGCGCCCGCAAGCTGCGCCTCGGCGACCCCTTCCGCGAGGAGGTCGACCTCGGCCCGGTCATCGGCGAGCGGCAGCTCGACCGGGTCGAGCGGATCGTCCGCGAGTCGGTGGCGGCCGGCGCCGTGGTGCTGGCCGGGGGCGCCCGGCGCGGCCCGTTCTTCGAGCCGACGGTGCTGGCCGGTGTCACCCCCGACATGCCCGCCTTCACCGAGGAGGTGTTCGGGCCGGTCGCCCCGGTCACCGTGGTCGCCGACGACGACGAGGCCGTCGAACTGGCCAACCGGACCGCGTACGGGCTCACCGCCGCCGTCCAGACCGGCTCGGTACGGCGCGGCCGGGCGATCGCCGACCGGCTGCGCACCGGCATGGTCCACGTCAACGACCAGACCATCAACGACGAGGCCCACGTGCCGCACGGCGGCCGCGGCGCCTCCGGCAACGGCACCCGGCACGGCTCCGAGCACAGCTGGGACGAGTACACCCAGTGGCAGTGGCTGACCGTCCGCGAGACCCCGGCGAGGTACCCGTTCTGATGGCCGAGCCGACACGGGTGCGGTACGAGAGGAAGGGCCGGGTCGGGTACGTCACCCTCGACCGGCCCGAGGTGCTGAACGCGATGGACCTGCGCATGCACGAGGAGCTGTGCGGGATCTGGGACGAGGTCGAGGCCGATCCCGAGGTCTGGGTGGTGGTGCTGGCCGGCGCCGGGGACCGGGCCTTCTCGGTCGGCCAGGACCTCAAGGAGCTGGCCGAACGGGTCAGGGCCGGCACCGCCACCTCCACCTTCGGCAGCCGGGGCAAGCCGGGCTACCCCCGGCTCACCGAGCGGTTCGCGCTCTCCAAGCCGGTCGTCGCCCGGGTCCAGGGCTTCGCCATGGGCGGCGGCTTCGAGCTGGCGCTGGCCTGCGACATCATCGTCGCCGCCGAGGACGCCGTCTTCGCGCTGCCCGAGGCGAAGCTCGGCCTGATCGCCGGCGCCGGCGGGGTGTTCCGGCTGGCCCAGCAGCTGCCCTACCGGGCCGCGCTGGGCCACCTGATGACGGGCCGCCGGCTGAGCGCCCGGCGCGCGCTGGAGTACGGGCTGGTCAACGACGTGGTGCCGGCCGGGGAGCTGGACGACTGCGTGGACGGCTGGGTGCGCGACATCCTGCGCTGCGCCCCGCTGTCCGTCCGCGCGGTCAAGGAGGCGGCGGCCAAGGCCCTCACCACGCCGCTGGAGCAGTCCTTCGCCACCCGCTACGTCTGGGAGGAGCGCCGGATGCACAGCCGGGACGCCGAGGAGGGCCCGCTGGCCTTCCTGGAGAAGCGCGAACCGGAGTGGACCGGCACCTGACGCGACAGTGACGGCAACGACGAGGC